>DAIMIM010000319.1:0-4221 GCA_036722755.1 Caldimonas sp.
GGGGGCTCGGCCGCCGAAGGCGGCCATGGCCCGGCCCGCCGGAGGCGGGTTTGCTGCGGCTCGCTGCGCCTCACTGCGCTTTGGGCAAGCTTGCTGCGCTCTTCAGTGCGGGGGCTTGCGGAGGATGCGGTTTTCGCGGAAGGCGTTGCGGACCAGCATCGGCTGTGCTTCGGAGACTGCGGCGCCGCTCGATGCGAGGGCGCGGGCGGCGGTTCCGACCAGCGGTGAGCACGTGCCTTTCGAGCGCAGCCCCAGAGCGAGATCGAGCTGGGCCTCGAGCGGATCGCCGAGCGCGTGTGCGAAGTCGTCGGCCGAGGTGCAGGTCGGCGTGAATCCGTCCGGGTAGGCGCCGAAGTTGGCGTTGTTGACACCCTGGAACTGGATCGAGAAATAAGTGGTGCTGCAGTTGTCCTGGGGGAAGAAGCCATACGGCTTGCCGCAGGTCGTGCCGCCGATCAGGTTGACGGTGACGCCGGCGCCGCGCAGGCCGTTGACCACCGCCTCGCTGGCCGAGCAGGTGTTGGCCGTCGTGAGAACGAACACCCTGCTCAGGCCGAGCGTCGGCAGTGCGGTGCCGGAAGCGGTGGAGAACCCTTGAGCGGTCGAGTGGAAGTCGGTGGTCGTCTGCGCCTGCGTGAGGTTGAACGGGTTCTTGTCGTTGTACATCTCGCGTTCGAAGAACTTGCCGCTCGTGTTGGCCGGCCCGGCGATCATGAAAGCGAGCTCGGCCGCGATGTCGAGGAAGCCGCCGCCGTTGTAGCGCATGTCGAGGACGAGATCGGTGACGCCTGCTGTCTTCAGCTGGTTGATGCCGGCGATGAGCTGCGCTTCGGCCGTCGCGATATGGTCGTTGTAGAGCATGTAGCCGACCGTTCCGGTCGGCGTCGTCAGCGTCTTCACGTTCTGGACAGGCTTTTCGGTGATCGCGAGTGCGTTCACCTGCACGGTCCGCGTCGTCGTGGCGCCCAGGTCGCGCACGACCAGCGTGTGCGGTCCGGCGACGGTTGGAAAGAGCCCTGCGTTGAGCGCTGCGACGTCGCTCCCGTTGGCGAAGTCGACGCCGTCGACGGTCACGATCGTGGCGCCGCGAGCGATGCCACCTTGTCCGGTCGCGGCGCCATCGTCGGTGTAGGCGACGATGGCGCTACGCGGTGGCGACGCCGCCAGCAAGGCGACTTCGAAGTCGTATCCGAAGGACACGCCCGACAGCGACAGGTTGTCCCACGTCGTCGTCGGATAGATGAAGTGGAACTTGTCCTTGGGCTGGCCGGCCGCATCGTTGAGCGGCGTCTTCAGGGCGTTGAAATAGTCGAGCGGCGTCGCGTAGTTGGTGCGATCGAGCGTCGTTGCGGGAAGCCCTCGCACGTCTTGGTACCAGAGATAGGTCTCGTCGATCCAGGAGCGCAGAAACGCCTTCTCGGTGTCGAGGCTTCCCGGCACGTCGCCGTACGGGGCCTTCGCGATCGGATCGATGGTTCCCGCTGGCCGCGGCGCCGCACACTGCTCGGCCAGGGAAGAGGACGACGGAAGACCGATCGACGTGCCGCCGCTCGAGCTGCTGGCGCCGCCACCGCCGCAACTGGCGAGAAGTGCGGCGCAGAGCGCGGCGCCGGCTGTCGAGAGGATCGGACGCGCGACGAAACGGGACAGGCGGGGCACTGGCATGGAGAGCTCCTGGGCTGGAATCGGCTCGCACTCTCGTGGAACGAAGCGCGCGTCCGCCAAGCTTACTCAATGACGCCCGTTGCCTGGTCCAGGCAACGTAAAGACATATTTCCGTCTAAGGCGACTTGCCCGCAGATGCCTGCGCGCGCGCCGTCACCAGCGCCGGCTCGGCGCGGTACTGCTGCGGGAAGAGGCTCTTCAGATAGGCGATCTTCGGCAGGTCGAAGTGGGCGATGTAGCCCGACTCGGGGTGCAGCGTCAGGTAATCCTGGTGGTAGCCCTCGGCCGCGAAGAACTCGATGAGCGGCACGACCTGGGTGACGATCTTGCTCGGGTAGGTCTTGGCCGCGTCGAGCTGGGCGATGTAGCGTTCGGCGGTCTGCTTCTGGGCTGCGTCGGTGTAGAAGACGGCCGAGCGGTATTGCGTGCCGCTGTCGGGATCCTGCCGGTTCAGCTGGGTCGGATCGTGGGCGACCGAGAAATAGATCTGCAGCAGCTTGCCGTAGCTCACCTTCTTCGGGTCGTAGGTGATCTGCACCGATTCCGCGTGGCCGGTCAGGCCGCTGCTCACGATCTCGTAGTGCGCCGTCGCCTTGCTGCCGCCGGCGTACCCGGACACGGCCTGGACGACGCCCTCGACCCGCTGGAACACGCCCTGCACGCCCCAGAAGCACCCTCCGGCGAACACTGCGGTCTGCAGGCCCGTGTCGCTTGCCGTGGCGTCGGCGGCGGGCGCCGGAATCCTGACGGCCGCTTCCGCCGCCGAGGTGCTGGTGAGGTGCAGCGCGCCAACCGCCAGGGCGACGGCACCGGCCCAGCCGGCCAGCCGGGCGGCGGTGCGGGTCGAGCGGGAAGAAGAAGTCGGGGTGTGTTGCGTCGTCATCGTGGCCTCGCATCGAGATGTCCAGCTTGGTCGCTGGCGCGACGGCGGCATTACACCATCGCGCGTCGGCCCGAGTGGCGACAGGGTCTCGCCTGGGCTCAGTCGTCGCCGAGCCACGCTCCGTCGTCGCGGAGCGCCCGCTGCAACGCTGGCGTGTCGATGTCGGCCGGCGCGATGGCCTGTCGCAAGGCCAGCGCCGATGCGGTTCCGGCGGCCTGTCCCATGACGAAGCAGCCGCCAGACACGCGCGCCGCAGAGTGGCCCTCGTGGCTCATCGAGGCGCAGCGGCCGGCGACCAGCAGGTTGTCGATGCCGCGCGCAGAAGCGCGCCTCGGGACGAGCATGCGAAAGGGCAGCTGGTTGTAGCCGCGCGACTCGGGAATCGGCGGCCAGCGCCACTCGACGTCGCCGGCGACGTGCAGCTCGAGCGGCCAGCCGTTGACGCCGATCGCGTCGACAGCGTCGGTGCAGCCCAGCACGTCGTCGGCGGTCAGGGTGGCCTCGCCGACAAGTCGGCGCGTTTCGCGGATGCCCAGTTGCGGCGCGATCTCGAGCGCATAGGCGTTCTCGAAGCCGGGCACCTTCGTGCGCAGGAAGCGCAGGTAGTCGATGGCCTGGCGCCGCCCTTCTGTTTCGCCGGCCGAGAGCGATGCCGCGTCGGTGCCGTCGGTGGCGCTGCCGTCGGCGTTCTTCAGCTGCGTCACGTTGACACGCCACTCGTACGGATGCAGTTGCGGCCGCACGATCGCACCGCGTCGCGGAAAGTGGAAGTCGCCCGCCGCCTCGGCAGCGTCCATGCGCTCGGGAATCGTCCGCCACGCGTCGCCGGCACGGAGCGCGTCGACGTTGCCGACGCGAAACATCAGCGTCGGATAGAGCAGCGCACCGTGCGCGTCGCCCTTTTCCATCGGCAGGCCAGCGAGAAGCGCGAGATCGCCGTCGCCGGAGCAGTCGATGAAGCTGCGCGCGCGGACGGCGACCCGGCCCGACTTGGTCTCGAGCAGGAGCGCATCGAGCGGGCCGTCGACGGCGCCGCCGCGATGCGCGACGCCGACCGCCAGCGCGTGAAAGAGCAGCTCGGCGCCCAGGCCGAGCAGCATCGCGTCGGCCGCGCACTTGAAGGCCGCGGTGTCGTAGGCCTGGGCGAAGGTCTTGCCGAAGATGAGATGCGGCTCGTTCAATCCGCCGAGGTCGCGCATGCGCCCCAGCAACTCGTCGGCGACGCCGTGCACGACCTGGCGGATGTCGCCGTGCACGTTGGCGTGCAGGCCGCAGAAATTGGTGACGCCGGCGGCGGTGCCCATGCCGCCGAGAAAGCCGTAGCGCTCGACGAGCAGGGTGCGCGCCCCGTGCCGCGCCGCCATCGCCGCCGCGGCGATGCCGGAGGGCCCGCCGCCGAGCACGACGACGTCGTATTCGCCGAACACAGGGGTCGAGCGGGCGGCCTCGTTGATCGCGGCAGACATCGTTTCCGGGGGCGCAAAGTGTAGGATTCTGCGCCGCCTCCTTTTGCCCTTCGCGGGCTCGCCTCCATGACCGCAACGCCTGACGCTGCTCCTGTCGCGACGCACGACCTGTCGCATGTCGCGCCGCGCGACAAGGCCGAGATCCTCGCCCAGGCGCTGCCTTACATCCGCCGATTCCACCGCCAGACGATCGTCATCAAGTACGGT
>DAIMIM010000320.1:0-4210 GCA_036722755.1 Caldimonas sp.
GCCGGTCGCCATCGGCGGCTTGCCCGACGAGGTCGCGCCGCTGGCGACGGCGCTCAATTCGCTGCTCGAGCGCCTGCGCGTCTCGCTCGACACGCAGCGCGCGTTCGTCGCCGATGCGGCGCACGAGCTGCGTTCGCCGCTCACCGCGCTGAAGCTGCAGCTCGAGCTGCTGCGCCGCGCCGGCGACGACAGCGAGCGCGCCGCCGCGCGCGACGCCATCGGCGCCGGCATCGAGCGTGCGAACCGGCTCGTCGAGCAGATGCTGGCGCTGGCGCGCAGCGAGCGCGGCGCCGCGCCGCTCGTGCTGGAACGCGTCGACCTTGCCGAGATCGCGCGCCAGGCCATCGCCGACACGGTGGCCTACGGGTCGTCGCGACAGATCGAGTTCGAGCTGGCCGCGCCATCGCCGGTGCCGGTTCGCGGCGACGCGCTGGCCTTGGGCCTGCTCGTTCGCAATCTCGCCGACAACGCTGCGCGCTATGCGCCCGTCGGCACGCGCGTCGACGTCAGCGTCGGCACCGAAGCGGCCGGGCTGACCGACGTCGCCAAGGACCACGGCGACGCCGCGGTGCTGCGCATCGACGATGCCGGGCCCGGCATTCCGGTGGCCGACCGGCAGCGTGTGTTCGACCGCTTCTATCGGCGCGGCGAGGGCGGCGAGACCGGCAGCGGGCTGGGCCTGGCGATCGTGCGCAACGTCGCCCTGGTGCATGGCGCCAGCGTCGCGCTCGACGAGTCGCCCGCGGGCGGGTTGCGCGTCACGGTGCGATTTCCGGCGGCATAGGCCGTCGCGGGCAGCGCCGCATGGGCTGCCCGCGCGTTCGCGTCGCCGCTTAATTTCCGCTTCATCGTTCCTTAACGGACGACTAACCGTCCGGCCCTATCTTTCCTGCTTGGCGGAATCTTCCGCGTGTTGCCCCCCGCAGCTGGAGAGCTTATGAAACTGAAGATGCTGAGTGCCGCTCTGGTGGGCGCTGGCGTGGCCGTCGTCGGAACCGCCGGCGCGTTCGACATGCCGAAGTGGATCAAGGGCGACACGCAGGTCGCCGCGGCGACGCCGCAGACCGGCGAGCGTGTCGTTCCGGCGGCTCCCTTCACGCTGGCCCCCGGCCAGGCGCCCAACTTCCGTGCCATCGTCAAGCAATCGGCGCCGGCCGTGGTCGGCATCACCGTCGAGGGCACGCACAAGATGTCAGCCGAAGAGCAGGGCGGCCTGCCCGACGGCATGGAAGACGACCCGTTCTTCAAGTTCTTCAAGGGCATGCCTGGCTTCTCGCAGCGCGGCGGCCGGCAATCGCCGCAGACGACGCCCTTCAGGGGCCTGGGCTCGGGCTTCATCATCAGCTCGGACGGCCTCATCCTGACCAACGCGCACGTCGTGCGCGAGGCCAAGGAAGTGACCGTGAAGCTGAGCGACCGCCGTGAGTTCACGGCGAAGGTGCTCGGCATCGACACGACGACCGACATCGCCGTCCTGCGCATCCCGGCCAAGGATCTGCCGGTGGTTCGCCTCGGCGATCCGAAGAGCCTCGAAGTCGGCGATCCGGTGCTTGCCATCGGCGCGCCCTACGGGCTGGAGCAGACGGCGACGTCGGGCATCGTCAGCGCAAAGGGGCGCTCTCTGCCCAGCGACGCGGTCGTGCCGTTCATCCAGACCGACGCCGCCGTGAACCCCGGCAATTCGGGCGGCCCGTTGTTCGACGGCTCCGGCTCGGTCGTCGGCATCAACTCGCAGATCTATTCGCGCAGCGGCGGCTTCCAGGGCGTCTCGTTCGCGATTCCGATCGATGTCGCGTTGAAGGTCAAGGACCAGATCGTCGCCACCGGCAAGGTCACGCACGGCCGCCTCGGCGTCACGGTGCAGGACCTCAACCAGTCGCTCGCCGACTCGTTCGGCATCAAGCGCGTCGAAGGCGCGCTGGTCGCCAACGTCGCGCCGGACAGCGCGGCGTCGGCGGCCGGGCTCAAATCCGGCGACGTGATCACCGCCGTCAATGGCGAGCCGGTCGTGCGCTCGGGCAACCTGTCGAGCCTCATCGGCATGGCCGCGCCCGGCGAGCACGTCAAGCTCAACGTCTGGCGCGATCACGCCGAACGAACGATCGAGGCCAAGCTCGGCGGCGCCCCCGATGCGGAGAAGGTCGCCGATGCGAGCGACGCCGCGCAGGGCGGCCAGCTCGGCCTGAGCCTGCGGCCGCTCTCGCGCGACGAGAAGCGCGAGGCGAAGATCGACTCGGGCCTCGTCGTCGAAGACGTCGGCGGCCCGGCTCAGCGCGCCGGCATCCAGCAAGGCGACGTGCTGCTGGCGATCAACGGCAAGACCGTGCAAACGGTCGAGGAGGTCCGCAAGGTCCTCGACGCGAAGCCGAAGAGCGTCGCGTTGCTGGTGCAGCGCGACGGCGAAAAGATCTTCGTGCCGGTCAGGCTGGGCTGAAGCGAGGTCTTTCTCGCGCCATGAAAAACGCCGGCTCGTGCCGGCGTTTTTTTGTCGACGGACCGTGGCCTCAGGGTGTCTTGTTGCCGTAAGTCGCGGCGAGGTAGTCGACGATCACCGGGATATCGGCATCGTCGATCGGCGCCTTGAAGACCACCTTCATGCGCTTGGTCATCGCGTCCCAGTAGGGGCGCCCGGCATTGGGCGGCTGGGTCAGCATGTACTCGGCCGAGTGGCAGCTCATGCAGTTGGCTTGCGCTTTCGCGAAGCCGGGCAGGGCGCTGGGCCGCAGCTGCGCGCCGTCGGGCGGCAGGGTGATCGACTTGGTGGTCGCGAAGACGAAGGCGGTACCGAGCCCGAGCACGGCGGCGATGGCGGTGGAGCGGAGGATGTTGGTGTGCATGGCAGTGTTCCTCGCGTCAGACCGCAGTGACCTTGACCGACTCGATCACGTTGCGCATGTAGCCGGCAGGCTGCCAGACCGCCGTCGTCGGCTGGCCGACGCCGGCGCGTGTCCAGGCGCAGGTGCGGATGTCGTAGGTGCCGGTGCGATTCGGCGTCAGCGGGAAGGTGAATTCGCGGAACGAGTAGCGCCCCAGGTCTTCGCCGAGGAAGGCGTCCTTCCAGGTTTCGCCGCCGTCGGTCGAGACACCGACCTCGCGGATGCCCTGGCCGCCGTCGAAGGCGATGCCGCGAACGACGGTCGTGCCGCCCGCGGGGACACGCTGGCCATTCTTCAGCGACGTGACGAACGAGCGAACCGTGAAGCGGCCGATCGGCCGTGTCGCCGTCGGCGCGGTGCCGGGCATGACGCAGACGCAATCGTTGTCGGGGATGCGGTAGGCAGGCTTCATCCAGAAGCCGTCGAACTCCTTGTCGACGACCTCGATCTTCGACAGGTGCTTGACCCAGTACGTGCCGTAGTAGCCCGGCACGACGAGTTTGACCGGAAAGCCGTTGAGCAGCGGGATGTCGGTGCCGTTCATCTGATAGGCGATGAGAACGTCGTTGTCCGTCGCCTGGTCGAGATTGAGCGCCTTGACGAAATCTCCGCCGCCGAAGATGGCGGTATCGAGCCCGTCGAAGGTCACCTGTTTCGCGGAATTCCTGATCTCCGCCATGGCGAGAATGTCCTTCAGCCTGGCGCCGACCCAGCGCGCGTTGCCCATCGCGCCGTTCGCGCTCTGGCCGCCGGTCACGCGCGGATTGAACAGGCCGCGGCTGTTGCCCGAGCACTGGTTGACCGCGACGATCTCGACCGGCTTGAACTTCGTCTTCAGGTCGGCGACGCTCAGCTGGAAGGTCTTGCCGGCCGCGTTGCCGCCGACGTTGATCATGTGCGTGTCGCCGTTGATCGAGGTCGGGATGCCGGCGTTGTGATAGCGGACGAAGAAGGCGTCGTTCGGCGTCAGCACGCCCTCGTTGAAGACATCGAACGGCGTCTCGAGCTGCGGTGGCCGCGACGTCAGCACGATCATCGGTCGCTTCTCCGGAAACGCGACCATCTTGCGCTCGCCGTTGGCGAAAGGCAGCTCGACCGGCGCACCTTGCGCCAGTGCGGAACGACCGAAGGCGCCGAGCCCGGCGGTGGCCGCAGCCCCCAGACCTGCGGCGAGAAGACGGCGTCGGTTCGATGAATCGTGGTTCAGGGCCATGGTTGCTCCATTTCGCTATGAAGAAAGGACCGTCTCGTGTGGCGCGGCGGCCATGCGTGTGAAGTAATTTTCAGTAACGGGCGTCATTGTGAACGCTAACGCCGATGCCGGGCTTAAGCTT
>DAIMIM010000321.1:0-4190 GCA_036722755.1 Caldimonas sp.
TCCGCGACGCGGCGCAGGCCTGCAACCTGCGCTGGGCCGACTTCAATTCGACCTAAACCGTCCTGTCGCAAGGGCGGCAGGCACCGCCGCGCGAGCTGGTGAAGAACTTCCTCGGCCGCGAGACGAACTCGAAGGCGTTCTTCGACGACCTGGCGCGCTGAGTCACTCCGGGCCGACACCGTTGCGACTCCGTCGCCGACGGTCGTGTAGAGCTCCATGCCGCGAGCGAGCGAATGATCCCTTTCGGGGCGCGATTGCGTCCTTGACTGCAGGGGCCGTGCATATTGACGCGGCGCGAGGAGCCAGCATGCGCAATCTTGCCATTCAGCGGATCACCAGACGCACTGCCACGGTCGCGTCGGCCGACGGCAACGCCACGCTGGTCGTTCCTGCAGGTGCCTGCCGAACGACCCGATCAACAACGCGAGCATGCTGAGTGTGTAGGTCGCGACGCCGGTCCCGGTACAGTCGGCGACGGCCATGACGAGCGCACCCGATCCCCGGCAATGGGCAGAGGCGATGGCCGCCTTCGGGGCCTGGGCCGACCTGCCCGAGGCGGAGCGTGCTCCGTGGCTCGAAGCGATGGCCGCGTCCGAGCCCGAGCTGCACGGCCGCGTCGCCTCGCTCATCCGCGCCGACCGGGACGCTGAAGGCGGTGCCTTCCTGAACCGCGAGGCTGCCGCCCCGCCGGCGGCAGCCGTCTCGCTGGAAGGGCGACGGCTCGGGCCATGGCAGATCGAGCGGCTGATCGGCAGCGGCGGCATGGGCCAGGTCTGGCTGGCGCGCCGCACCGACGGCCTCTACGACGGCCTGGCCGCGATCAAGCTGATGCGCCTCTCGGCGCTCGATGCCGGCGCCAACGCGCGGTTCGCGCGCGAAGGCCAGCTGCTCGGCCGGCTCAGCCATCCGAACATCGCACGGCTGCTCGATGCCGGCGTCACCGAATCGGGCGAGCGCTACTTGGTGCTCGAGTACGTCGACGGCGAACGCATCGATCGCTATTGCGATCGGCGCCGCTTGACCGTGACGCAACGTGTCGCCCTTTTCATCGTCGTCTGCCAGGCCGTCGCGCATGCGCACGAGAACCTCGTCGTGCACCGCGACCTGAAGCCGTCGAACATCTTCGTCACCGCCGACGGCCAGGTCAAGCTGCTCGACTTCGGCGTCGCCAAGCTGATCGAAGGCGACGCCGAGACTGCCGGCGAAGCGTCCGACCTGACGCGGTCCGGCGGCGCGGCCATGACGCCCGAATACGCATCGCCCGAGCAACTGAACGGCGGTACCGTGACCACGGCCACCGACGTCTACGGTCTGGGCCTGGCGCTGTACGGCCTGCTTAGCGGCAGCCGCCCGTTTGGCGAAGAGGGCACGCCGACGCCGTTGCGCGCAGCCCGTATCCACACCGAGCCGCGAGCGCTGTGGAGCCTGCCTGCGGACATTGCAGCGGCCGAGCGCATCGCCGCTGCGCGCGGCAGCAGCCTCCAGCGTTTCGCAAGGCCTTGCACGGTGACGTGGCGGTGGCGATAGGCAAGGCGATCAAGGCCGATCCGGCCGAGCGCTACCGCTCGGTGCCCGATTTCGCCGACGACCTGCAACGCACGCTGGAGCAGCGGCCGATCGCCGCCCGACCCGACAGCGTCGCCTACCGCAGTGCCAAGTTCGTTCGCCGGCACAGGTTCGGCGTCGGCGCCGGGGCGCTCATCGTCATCGCCGTGGCGGGTGGCGTCACCGGCACGCTCATCAAACAACGCGAAGCCGAACAGCAGGCACGTGAAGCCGAACGTCAGGCGCAACGTGCGGTGGCCGTCAAGCGCTTCCTGCTCGACCTGTTCGACCAGGCACGCAGCGCCGTCAAGAGCAACGGCACGCACGCCCGTGAGGCGACCGTCAACGACATGTTGGTCGCGGGCGCGGAGCGCGTCGATCGTTCGTTCGCCTCGCAGCCGGAAATCCGCGACGAGATTTTCGAGGTGCTGACCGACCTGTATTCGGAAACCGACGACCGCGAGCAGATGACGAGCCTCGCTCGCCGGCGTTTGGTTGCGGCACGCAGCAGCTTCGGTGCCGACGACCGCCGCACCGCGCCGGCCGACGTGCTGCTGGCCGGCGTGCTGTTGAACTACGGCGAGAACGACGAAGCGAAGGTGCTTCTTGATCACGCGCAAATGGTGCTCGATCGGGCCGGCGACACCACGTCGGTCGGGCGTGCCCATCTGCTGCGCTGGCAGGGTGCGTATGTGCAGCTCAACGATCCGAAGGCGCCATGGCCGGGCCACCCGATGCGGCGCGCCGTGCAGCTGATGCACGACCGCTATCCCGACGACGACAACCTGCTCGAGGCCTCATGGCAGTGCCCGGCCTGGCGTGCAGGGCCGGCTTCGCCGACGAGGCGCTCGCCGCTGCCGACGAGCTGCAGCGCCGCGCGCTCGCGAAGTACGGGCCCGACAACCTCTTCACCGCCGAGGCCATGCAGTCACGCGGCAACCTGCTGATGCTCGCCGGCCGGCCCGAAGAAGCAATCCCCCTGATGGAACGGGCCATCGTCGGCTTCGCCAAGTTCACCGGCAAGGACAGCCCCGACGTGATCGCCGCCAGCCTCGGTCTCGCACAGGCGAAGTTCGCGGTTGGGCACAAGCCCGAAGCGGAGCATCTGTTCGACACGGCAGCGCGGATGATTCACGACAAGTACCCCACCGATGCCCGCCTCGCGAAGCGACTGGTGAACTACAGGGCGAATACCGAAAAGATCCTGGCGGGCAATCGACCGCATTGCGGCAGCTGAGCTGCTCGTCGCGGCGGCGAACGTCGCTATCGAAAGGATCGGGCTAACTTCGACACTGTCGCCTAAAGCACTTCGCTTGCGAAGTCGGCGAGGCGCGAGCGCTCGCCGCGCGCCAGGGTGACGTGGCCGGAATGGGCCCAGCCCTTGAAACGGTCGACCGCATAGGTCAGGCCCGAGCTGCCCTCGGTCAGGTACGGCGTGTCGATCTGCGCCAGATTGCCGAGGCAGACGATCTTCGTGCCGGGGCCGGCCCGCGTGATCAAGGTCTTCATCTGCTTGGGCGTCAGGTTCTGCGCCTCGTCGATGATGACGAACTTGTTCAGGAAGGTGCGTCCGCGCATGAAGTTGAGGCTCTTGATCTTGATCTTCGAGCGCACCAGGTCATTGGTCGCGGCGCGGCCCCATTCGCCGGCACCGCCGTCGGTCTTCGAGAGCACTTCGAGGTTGTCGTCGAGTGCTCCCATCCACGGGCCCATCTTTTCTTCCTCGGTGCCGGGGAGAAAGCCGATGTCCTCGCCGACCGGCACGGTCACGCGGGTGACGATGATCTCGGTGTAGCGCCGGTCGTCCATCACCTGCTCCAGGCCCGAGGCCAGCGACATCAGCGTCTTGCCGGAGCCGGCGGTGCCGGTCAGCGTGATGAAGTCGCAGTCCGGATCCATCAGCAGGTTGAGCGCGAAGTTCTGGTCGCGGTTGCGCGCCATCACGCCCCAGACCGAGTTCTTCTGGTGCGTGAAGTCGCGCAGCGTGCGCAGCACCGCCGTCTTGCCGGTGATCTCGATCACCTTGGCGTAGAGCGACGCGGCGCCCGGCGCCTCGAGATAGACGAACTGGTTGATGAGCAACTGCGGAATGATCGGGCCGCTGATCCGGTAGAAGGTCAGGCCGCCTTGCTGCCAGCTCTCGACGGTCTTGCCGTGCTTGTCCCAGAAATCGGCGGGCAAGGGCAGCGCGCCGGTGTAGAGCAGATCGCCGTCGTCGAGCGTCTTGTCGTTGAAATAGTCTTCGGCCGGAAGACCCAGTGCCCGCGCCTTGATGCGCATGTTGATGTCTTTCGACACCAGCACGACGTCGCGCCCGGGCTGCTGCTCGCCGAGCGCCTTGACGACGCCCAGGATCTGGTTGTCGGCCTTGCCCTGCGGCAGCCCATCCGGTAGCCGCACGTCGATCAGGTCGGTCTGGAAGAAGAGCTTGCCGCCTGCCTCGCGGTGGCCGGTGCGATTGAGCAGGATGCCTTCGGCGCGGCCGGCGGCGTTGCGCGTCGGCATGTTGGCGGCGAGCGCATCGAGGTCGCGGCTCACCTGGCGCGCGTTGCGCGCGACCTCGGTCATGCCGCGCTTGTGCCCGTCGAGCTCCTCGAGCGTGATCATCGGCAGGTAGATGTCGTGCTCCTCGAAACGGAACAGCG
>DAIMIM010000322.1:0-4167 GCA_036722755.1 Caldimonas sp.
ATGGACCATCAACGGATGGACGAGCAAGGGCGCGGCATCGTCCAAGTGCGATGGCGCTCCTCAGGTCTTGGCACGGGAAGCACCGCGCTCGAAGTGGGCGTATAGCGAATCGAGCACCGCACCGATTTCCGCGAGCAGCGCATCGTCGTCAGGCAGACGGTCGCGGGCGCCAGCCATCATGGCCTCGAAGCCGATCGCCTCGGGAACCGGCTCGCCGCCGACGTCGAGCTGATGGACCATCGTTGCAAGACGTGCCAGTGCCGCGTCGCCTTCCAGGCCGAAACTCGCCATGAGGGTCTCAAACGTCACGCGGTCGCCGACGTGCGTGAAAGTCGCACCATCGAAGTCGAACCCGAGCGCCGTCTTGGGACAGTCCGATGGCTTTGCTAGCCACCGAAATTTGGCTTCGGTGTCGATGAAACGGCGGATGAGCCAAGCGCACGCCACGCGGTCGACCCAGAGGTGCCGCCGCGTCGCCCAAACGCGTCCGCGGTATTTGCTTGCATCGAGGCGCGCGACCCGGCCTTTGACATTGTGCGGCTCATCCGGCGACAGGAGACCTTGGATGCGCTGTTGCAGGTCGCGCCACTCCGCATCGGCTTCAGCACTTCCGTCGTTCGGGAAGAAATCGATCGACCGCGCGGCGGCGTACTCGCGTTGCAACCGGCGCTGCAAGCGCGTGATCTCCGAGACCTCAAGCGACGCAAGCGTTCGATTGGTTTCCTTCCACGCCTTGCGCAGCTCGTCGTATTCAACTGACCGGTCGAACAGCTCGCGGTAGGAAAGGGCTTCCTTCGTCGAGCGCGGTAGCACACGCATGAGCCAGGCGCTCCCGCCTTCGCGAGTGCATTCCTCGGCAAGGCGAAGCAAGGCGTCTTCGCGATCTGCGCCGATCGGCAGCAGATACGCCCCATCCCTCAGGGCCATGCAGCCAAGCGACTTGATCGCGCGCCAGATCCGCATTCGTGCCGTCGCGCTAGGCGTCGGCAAGGACACGATCAACAGCTGCCAAGGCGTCTCGTGGCTTTCCATGTAGAGAATGTTACTACAATGTCGAGTAAGCTACATCTTGGTTTCAAGGTTCCACCATGGGTCGACCGCTTCGAATCGCCATCGTCTATCCGGGCAGCCAGGAGATTCGTCGGCAGTCGACGCCTGAGAACAACCGCTTCGCTGCTTTGTTCGCTGCGTTTGCGGCGAACGACGTGGAGGCTCTGCCGGCCGTCTACAACCGGGCCCAGGCAGACGAGTTGCGCGATCAATTGCTGCAGCTCGACGGCGCGCTCGTATGGGTCAATCCGATCGACGACGGCCACCCACGCGTCGAGCTCGACCGCCTGTTGCGCGAGGTCGCCACGTCGGGCGTTTTCGTGAGCACGCACCCGGATGTCATCCTCAAGCTCGGCACGAAGGACGTGCTCGTCGACACATGTCGAATGGGCTGGGGCAGCGACGCGTACCGTGTCGACACCTTGGCCGAGCTGCGAAGCGACCTTGCCGCGCGGCTGAGTTCAGGAGCGATCCGCGTCCTCAAGCAATGGCGCGGACACAGCGGCATTGGGGTGTGGCGCGTTCAGCGAGCACCGGCGGACACGCCATTCACCCTGCAAAGCGTTGTGCACGCACGCCATGCGCAACGCGGCAGCGTCGAAGGCTCGATGAGCTTCGAGACGTTTGTGTCCCTCATGGCACCCTATTTCGAGGCTCACAGCCACATGGTCGACCAAGCCTGGCAGCCTCGGTTGACCGAGGGCATGGTGCGTTGCTATCTGGTGCGCGATCGCGTGGTCGGCTTTGGGCTGCAGGCCGTGAACGCGCTTTATCCGGCGCCGGCAGAGGGCAACGCAGGCGAAGCACCAACGCCGAGCCAATGCCTCTATCACCCACCTGACGTCGCGCATCTGCAACCACTAAAACGGCGGCTGGAGGTCGAGTGGGTGCCAGCACTGCAGCGCCTCCTCGACATCGCCGACACCGAATTGCCGCTGCTGTGGGATTGCGACTTTCTGCATGGCGAGCCCACCGTTTCGGGAGAGGAGCGCCATGTGCTCTGCGAAATCAACGTCAGCAGCGTCGCTCCGTTCCCTGACTCAGCAATCCAACCACTGGTTGAAGCGACGAAAGCGCGTCTCCAAGGCGATCGCGGATGAACGGTGTCGTCGCATCGACTCCGAATCCGACGGCTCCGACAGCAGCACGAACCCGTCTCAAGACTCCAGCCTGCGCCCGCAGCGCCGAGCGCCGGAGCAGGTCCCCAGCCGAAGATGAGTGCCGGGGCGAGGAGTGCGTGAAAGAGAACAACTGAGACGAGTACGGCAGCTGGGAAGAACATGCAAGTCCAGCATCGCTCAGAAGAGTCTTTCGGGCTTTGCGGGCCTGCTTTCGATCCTATCCACATCGAGACCCAAGGGACAAGCTGCGACTGGCTCCAAGTCGTATGATGAAGATCACACGATTTCGCGGAACCGTCAGCGGGCGCGACGAGGAGTTCCATGACACTGCAACTTCGGCACGCGGCACTCGCTGTGCTTGTTTTCCTTCCGCTTGCCGCCCACTGCTCCGATGCGCAGCGACAGGCCGAAGTCGCCAGGCTGGGGGCCGATGTGATGCCGTTCAGCCTCGAGGCGACAACCCACATCTTCACCAAGACCGCCGAAGGCGGAACCCAGCGCGTAGTCGCAAAGGTCCCAACCGACACGAGGCAGGTCCGGTTGGTGCGCCGTCATCTTCACGAGATTCAGACTCAGTTTCTCGAGGGTGACTTTTCAGGGCCATCTCACATCCACGGCAATGAGATGCCGGGCCTTGTCGAACTCAAGGCGGCACAGCCTGGTCAGGTCGTGATCGACTACAAGGACATTTCCGGCGGCGCAGAGTTGAGCTATCGCACGGCGGACACCAAGCTCGTGGCGGCGCTGCATGCGTGGTTCGACGCACAACTCTCAGACCATGGCACCGATGCCATGGCCGGTCACCATCACCACGATCAGGCCGAGATGCCCAGGCAGTAGGACCCAAGCCAGGTAGAACGCTTCTCGAGGCTGCGCGAAGTCCAATCGCCTCCGTTTCTTTGGAAAGGCGTCGCTGTGGCTCAGGCCGCGGGGTGCTCTTCTGGAATTCAGCGAATCGAAAGCAAGCCCGAGACTGTTCATCGCTCCAACCTCTGGATGCCCGGCAACTTCATCAGTTGCTTTTCGTAGACCGGCTCTGAGCTTCCGCTCTTCATCTTGCACAGGAAGTATTTCCCGTACGCGATCTTCGCGAGGTGTACCCACTTGCCCCTGCGAAACCAGTTGACGTTGCGCGGCGGGATCTGCAGTAGCGCGACGTAGGCCGCGCCGGTATCGCCCATGTCGGCGAGACAGAGCACGAGGCGCCCGGCATCACGCCGACGATCGCGGGGCCGGGCTCCTTCAGAAAGCGCTCGTATTGGGCGTACGCCTGCTCCGCGTGGTCGATGGTGCAAATCGACTGCGTATGCTGGTCCGGCCTAGCGCCCGGGACCTCGTCGAACGACAGCTTCGGTCCGGTCGTGATGAGCAGGTAGTCGTAGGCGAGACGCGAGCCGTCCTGGAGCTCCAGCGTGTTGCCCGGCGCGTCGATGCGCTGCACGCGCTGGCAACGAACTCGATGCCCTTTTTCTCGAGATAAGGCCGGATCGGCAAGGTGATCGCCTCGCGATTGCGCCAGCCCACGGCCAGCCACGGATTCGAAGGCACGAACTGGAAGTGGTCGAGGGCGTTGACCACCGTGATGCGGTGCGAGCGATCGAGCGCGGCGCGCAACTCGTAGGCTGCGGGCAGGCCACCGATGCCGGCGCCCAGGATGACGATGTGCGACATGCCAGTCTCCCTTGTGATGCGTGGATTCAGTCGCTGCCGGGCGCTTCCAGTGATGCGTTGGCGGACGTCAGCCACGCTTCGTCGAGTCGCCCCGATGCGGCGGCCAGGCGAAGGCGATTCAGCAACAGCTCCGCACGCGCCGAGAGCAGCGCGAGCTCTGCACCGGCGGCGTCGTTTTCCGCATTGAGAAGATCGAGAGTCGTCCGGTCGCCGACCTTGCGTCCCAGGCGCGTGGCATCGAGACGCGAGCGGGTCGATGCCAGCGCCTGCGACAGGGCCTGGATGCGGCTCGATCCGACGGTGAGACCGAGCCATGCGGCGCGGA
>DAIMIM010000323.1:0-4163 GCA_036722755.1 Caldimonas sp.
TAGAGGGCGATCGCGAACTGCGGGCAGTTCTGCATGAAGACGGCGACGCGGTCGCCGGCGCCGACGCCTTGTGCCTGCAGCCAGCCGGCGAGCGCTTCGGCCTGGCTGCGCAGTTCCGCATAGGTCAGCTCGCGACCGAAGAACACGTAGGCCGGCTTGTGTGGGAAGCGCGCCGCAGAGACCTCGACGTTGAGCCACAGCGACGTCTCTGGAACGTCGAGGGCGCGTGGCAGGCGCCTGGGCCAGATCTTGAAGTGCGGTCGGTCCTCCGGGACCTCGAAACGGGACGACGACGGCTGCACGAGCGGCTCCAGGCAGAGATAGCGAACAGAGGTAGCGATGAGCCAGGAGGTATAGCCGAGGCGGCCCGCCCTGCCTACTGCGTCAACCCGGATCGCCGGCGAACGCGGAGCCTGCGACAGGCGCGAGAGCGCGTCGTCCGCCGCTAGCGGTTTTCCCTGGCGTGCTTGCGCTCGAGGATGCCGACGCACTCCGCCGTCGTGCGAAAACGCGGCTCTTCGCAACGATCGTCCATGCATACCGCGAGGGCGATGAAAACGCGCTTGCCGCAAGCCTCGCGCGCCGACGCCGGCTGCGCATCGCGCTGCGGCTGCGGCTGCAGTTGCGGCGGCAGCTGCTGTTGCTGTTGCGGGACGGGGCGCCCCGTGAGGATCGGCTCGCGCTGCACCGGCGAGCCCAGCGGCCGCGGCCGCTCGGAGGTGTTTGCGGACGGATTGCTGCCGAACGTGTCGGGCAGACGGCCCTGGGTCGCGCCCGTCGTTGCGGTGGCCGCATCGGCATCGCCAAGGCGCGGAACCGGCCGGCCAGTCGGGCGCACCCGTGTGCCGTTCGGATCGGTGGCCAGCGCCGAGCGGTCGCTGCTGACATTGCGTTCGATGCCGGTCGCGTTGCGATCCAGCGGCTGGGAGCGCGGCAGTGCCGAGCCCGGCGACGCATCGTTGTGCAGCGCGGTGGGCAAATCGTTGCGCGTCGTCGTCGTCGCGCTGCGTGGCGACGCCGCCGAGGCGGCGCTGCTGTCGTTCGGCTTGACCAGCGCATTCGCGGTGAGCGGCGGCGCTTCGCGCGCGGGCGTGGTCGGCAGGGCGATCGCCGGCGTCGTGGTGGGCGAGACCGTGGGCAACGCGGTGGCCGGCACCGCCGACGTTGTCGCGGGGAGCACGGCCGGTGCGGCCACGCCGGCGTTGCCGGTCGCGGCATCGGTCGACGGGCCGGCCGACACGCCGCCCTGCTTGCCGCCGAATTGCCAGGCCGCTGCCGCGCCGATCAGGACCACTGCGGCCAAGCCCGCGATGACAAGGCCGAGCTTCGACGAGCCTGCGCTCGTTGCGGCCGTTGCCGCCATCGCATTCGCAGCAGCTCCAGCCGCCAGTGGAACGGGTCGTGACAGCGGCTCGGGTCGCGACATCGGCGGCATCGTCGCAGCCGCGAACGGCGCGGTCGCACCCGGTCGCGGCGGTGGCAACGTCGCCGGGCGCGAGGCAGGCCAATCGTTGACCGGCGGCGCCACTGACGGTGCATCGAACTGCGAAGGCGCGGCGCGCGGCGACGGCATCTGCGCGGTCGGACTGAACGTGGTCGGACGCTGCTGACCGGGCGGCGGCACGTGCGCCGTCGGCAGGTAGGTCGGCATGTGCGCGGTCGGCACGAGGGTGTTCTCGGGCGGCCGCTCGACCGCACGGGTCGGAGCGTACGTCTGTCCGGCGGGCGCCGGAGCGCCCGCAGCGACCGGTGGAATCGTGATGCCCGGTCGCCCGCGCGGCGGAATCGCCGCATTGCCGTCGAGCACCGCACGCAGCTGCTCACCGTTCTGCGGCCGCTGGTTCGGGCGGATCGCGAGCATCCACGACACGGCCTCCAGGAAGCGCGGCGAGACGCCCGGGACGATCCGGTTCTCGATCTGCTCGGCGTCGTCCTGCACGGCGCGCGCGGTGGCCGGCGCCGGCGGCGCGCCGAACAGCAGATAGTGGATGACGGCGCCGAGCGCGTAGAGGTCGGTCCACGGGCCCTGGCGCAGCTGCGTCATCTCGGCGTATTGCTCGATCGGCGCGTAGCTCGGCTTGAGGATCGCGGTGAGCGATTGCGTCCGGTCACTGATGACGCGCCGAGCCGCGCCGAAATCGAGCAGCACCGGCGGCCCGTCGGGCGGCAGCAGGATGTTGTCTGGCGCGATGTCGCGGTGATAGACGCCTTCGCGATGGAGCAACTCGAGCGCCGACAGGATCGGCGTGATGACGCTGCGGATCCAGGCTTCGTCGGGCGGATGCGCCATCCGCCGGCGCGTGTCGCGCAAGGTCACGCCTTGCAGGAACGGCATCACCATGTAGGCGGTGGCGTTGTCTTCCCAGAAGCGGTAGACCTTGACCAGCGACGGATGGTCGAAGCGGGCCAGCAGGCGCGCTTCGTTGACGAACGAGCGCAGGCCGATCGCATAGGTCTCGGCGAACGAGCTCGAGCGCACCGTGATCTGCGGCCCGAGGCCGCGTGCGGCCAGCGACGCCGGCATGTATTCCTTGAGCGCCACTTCGCGCTCGAGCGAATGGTCGTTGGCGAGGTAGACGATGCCGAAGCCGCCGACGCCGAGGACGCGAATGATCTCGAACTCGCCGAAGCGCGTGCCCGGCGGCAACGCGTCGTGGTCGGTGCCCGACGGTGCGGCAGGCGGAGGGGCGGATCCGGGCGGAAGGGTGCTCATGGGTGGAAGCGCCCGATGGCAGCCCGGGCAGGGGCGGAGCTTACCGCAGGCCACTCGCCCGGCGCCACCTTCTGGCGAGGGCCGACACCGGCAGGTTCATCGGCCTTGGGGACTTCGCCGCGGCGACCGAGAATAGGCCTCCGAATCGCTCAGCGCCGCTCCGATCAGCCCATGGCCACCATCCTGCAGAGTCTTCCCGTCGGCCAAAAGGTCGGCATCGCCTTCTCGGGCGGCCTCGACACCAGCGCCGCGCTGCACTGGATGAAGCTGAAAGGCGCCATTCCCTACGCCTACACCGCCCATCTCGGTCAGCCCGATGAGCTCGACTACGACGACATCCCGCGCCGTGCCATGCAATACGGCGCCGAGCAGGCGCGTCTGGTCGACTGCCGCGCACAGCTCGCCGGCGAAGGCATCGCGGCGCTGCAGTGCGGCGCCTTCCACATCTCGACCGCCGGCGTCACCTACTTCAACACCACGCCGCTCGGCCGCGCCGTCACCGGGACGATGCTGGTCGCGGCGATGCGCGAGGACGGCGTCGACATCTGGGGCGATGGCAGCACCTACAAGGGCAACGACATCGAGCGCTTCTATCGCTACGGGCTGCTCGTCAACCCGGCCCTGCGCATCTACAAGCCCTGGCTCGACCAGGCCTTCATCGACGAGCTCGGCGGCCGCGCCGAGATGTCGGCCTTCATGCACAAGGCCGGCTTCGCCTACAAGATGTCGTCGGAGAAGGCCTACTCGACCGACTCCAACATGCTCGGCGCGACGCACGAAGCCAAGGATCTCGAGCATCTGACGAGCGGCGTCACCATCGTGCAGCCGATCATGGGCACGGCTTTCTGGCGCGACGACGTGGAGGTCAAGCGCGAGACGGTGACGGTGCGCTTCGACGAAGGCAGGCCGGTCGCGCTGAACGGCGTCGAGCATGCCGACCTCGTGGCGCTGCTGCTCGAGGCCAATCGCATCGGCGGCCGGCATGGCCTCGGCATGAGCGACCAGATCGAGAACCGCATCATCGAGGCCAAGAGCCGCGGCATCTACGAGGCGCCCGGCCTGGCGCTGCTCTTCATCGCCTACGAGCGGCTCGTCACGGGCATCCACAACGAAGACACGATCGAGCTGTACCGCGACAACGGCCGCAAGCTCGGCCGGCTGCTGTATCAGGGGCGCTGGTTCGATCCGCAGTCGATCATGCTGCGCGAGACGGCCGAGCGCTGGGTCGCGCGCGCCATCACCGGCGAGGTGACGCTCGAGCTGCGGCGCGGCAACGACTACTCGATCATGAACACCGAGTCGCCCAACCTCACCTACAAGCCGGAGCGGCTGACGATGGAAAAGGGCGAGTCGAGCTTCTCGCCGCAGGACCGCATCGGCCAGCTGACGATGCGAAACCTCGACATCGCCGACACGCGCGAGAAGCTGGCGACGTATGCGAAGGCGGGCC
>DAIMIM010000324.1:0-4162 GCA_036722755.1 Caldimonas sp.
GGCGTGCCGCTCATGCGTCGCCGTCGTCCTGATCGCCGCGTCGAAGCGCGGTCGCAGCAGGCAGGCTGGTGTCGATGCCGAGCTTGGCCGTGGCCCGGCGCCAGCGCGACTCGACGCTGGCATCGACGGAGCCGATGTCGGAATCGATCAGACAGCCGCCACGCGTCACGGCAGCGTCGGCGATCAGGCGGGCGCCACGCGCGGCGATGACGTCGGCGGCTCCTTCGGCGACCAGGGCGTGGTCGTCGGGGTGGACGCGCAGCGTGATGTGCCTGGCATTGAGAAGCAGCGCCTCGAGCGCCTCTTCGGCGACGCGCGCGGCGACGGCCGGGTTCTGCACGAGCTCGCTGCGCAGGATCTGCGCCGCCAGGCTCACCGCGGTGGCGGCGACGGCCTGCGCCATCTCGCCTTGCAGCGCGTCGAGCTGTGCACCGATCGATTGCAGCAGCACGCCGATCTGGCGGGTGGTCTGTTGCGCGAAGCCCTGCTTGAATCCTTCGAGCGCGACCAGGCCGTCGCGGTAGCCGTCCTGGTAGCCGGACTGGCGTGCCTGGCGAAGCTGCTCGGCCGGGCTGTCGCCGCTCTCCGCAGGCTTCGACGGCGCCGCGGCGCGGCGATCTGGCGTCGGCGTGCCCGAGACCTCGCCGGGCGACCACGCAGCGAACGAGCTCAGCTCCTCGCGCGGAATGAAGCGGGCATAAGGCGTCGCTGCTGCCGACCCGGTCGGCGGCGGCACGTTGCGCCGCGATCTAGACGAACTGGTCATCGCCGCCGCCTCCCATCACGACGACGCCTTCTTCGATGAGACGGCGCACGACCTTCAGGATTTCCTTCTGCTCCGACTCGACCTCGGCGACCCGCACCGGGCCGCGCGAATCGAGCTCTTCGCGCAGCGTCTCGGCGGCGCGCGTCGACATGTTCTTGAACACCATCTCGCGCAGCGACGCCGGCGCCGCCTTGAGCGCGACGACGAGCGATTCGGTCTGGATTTCCTTCAGCAGCGACTGGATGCCCTTGTCGTCCATCTTGACGAGGTCGTCGAAGGTGAGCATGTTGTCCATGATCTGCTGGGCGAGATCGTTGTCGGCCTCGCGGATGAAGTCGAGCACCGAGGTTTCGACGCTGCTGCCCATGAGGTTGAGCATGTCGGCGGCCGACTTCACGCCGCCGAGCGTCGACTTGCGCGAGCGGTCGCTGCCGGCGAGCAGCTTGGCCATGACTTCGTTGAGGTCCTTCAGGCCGGCGGGCTGGATGCCGTCGAGCGTGGCGATGCGCACGATCACCTCGTTGCGGTGCCGTTCGTTGAAGAGCTTGAGGATCGCCGAGGCCTGGTCCGATTCGAGATGGACGAGGATGGCGGCGACGATCTGCGGGTGCTCGTTGCGCAGCATCTCGGCGACGGCGCTCGCGTCCATCCACTTGAGGCCCTCGATGCCGCTGGCGTCGGCGCTCTGCAGGATGCGGTCGAGCAGGAGATTGGCCCTGTCGTCGCCGAGCGCCTTGCGGAACACGGTGCGCAGGTACGCGTCGGTGTCGCCGACCAGCGCCACCTGCTCGGTCGCCACGGAGCTGAACTGCTTCAGCACGCTTTCCATGCGGTCGCGCGGAATGCTCTTCATGCGCGCGATCGTCTCGCCCATGCCTTGCACTTCCTTCGGCGTGAGGTGCTTGAGCACTTCGGCGGCGTCCTCCTCGCCGAGCGACATGAGGAGGATCGCCGAGTCTTCGAGGCCTGCTTCGTCCATGGGAATTCCAGTGTTCTAAAACGACGCTTTGGCCTGGCCGTCGACCCAGCCGCGCAGGATGCCGGCGACCGCGGCCGGGTTCTGGCGGGCCATCTTCTTGGCTCCCTCGAGGTGTTCGAGCGTGGCCGGCGCGGGCAATGCGGGAAGCGGCAGCCTGTCGTTCTCGATCGCGTTCAGGTTGGCGCCGGGCTGGGGGCGCGGGCGCGGCACCAGCACTGCTTTCATGGCCGGGCGGACCAGGCCGAAGAAGACGAGCAGCGCGACCAGCCCGAGGGCGGCCGGCAACGCCAGGGTGCGAATGAGGTCGAGCGTGTCGGGCTGCTTCCACCACGTCGCGTCGCCCGGGGCGATGGTCTCGATCTTGAACGGCGCGTTGATGACCTTCACCGAGTCGCCGCGTTCCTGCTTGAAGCCGACGCTTTCCTTGACCAGCGCCGTGAGCTTGTCGATCTCTTCGGTCGTCAGCGCCACTTGCGTGGTCTTGCCCTTGGCGTCGGTGACGGCGCGGTTGTTGACGACGACGGCGGCGTTGAGGCGCTTGATCGTGCCGCTCGCATTGCGCGTCACGCGCACCGTCTTGTCGACTTCGTAGTTGGTCACGGCCTCGCGGCGGCCCGACGCACCCGGGCTGCCGGCGAGCGGCGCGCCTTGCAGCGGCTGCGAGGCGCCGGTCAGCGGTGCGGTCGCGGCGATCGGCGGCTGGTTCGAGGCCGCGCCCGGAACGCCGCTCGGCAGCGCGCCGGCGGCGCCGGCTCCGCCCTGGTCCGAGGTCTGCTGGCTGCGGATCGAGATGCTCGCATCGGCGCCCTGGTTGGGCTTGAATTCTTCCGAGGTCGCCTCGGTCTGCGAGAAGTCGACGTCGGCGGCGACCGTCGCGCGCAGGTTGTCGTGGCCGACGATGGGCTCGATCAGCTCGAAGATCCGCTTGGCGTAGCCGGACTCGATCTGGTTGATGTATTGCAGCTGCTGCGCATCGAGGCCGGCGCCGTGGTCGGCGTCGTTGCCGCCGGTCAGCAGCGTGCCGCTCTGGTCGAGCACGCTGACCGCCTTCGGGTCGAGCTCGGGAACGCTCGACGACACGAGGTGGACGATGCCGGCGATCTGGGCGCGGTCGAGGGTGCGGCCCGGGTGCAGGGTGACGAGCACCGAGGCGCTCGGTTTTTGCTGCTCGCGAAAGAACCCGTTCTGGTTCGGCAGGGCGAGGTGGACGCGGGCGTTCTCGACGGCGGCCAGCGAAGTGATCGAGCGCGTCAGCTCGCCTTCGAGACCGCGCTGGAAAGTGAGGCGCTCCTGGAACTGGGTCTGCCCGAAGCGGGCCGTGTCCATCAGCTCGTAGCCGGAGACGGTGCCCTTGGGCAGGCCGGCCGTCGCCATCTTCAGACGCAGGTCGGGAACCTGCAGCGCAGGCACCATGATCGCGCCGCTGCCGGGCATGACCTTGTAGGGCACGTTCATCGTCGCCAGCTGGGCGATGACGGCGCCACCGTCCTTGTCGGACAGGTTGGCGTAGAGCACTTTGTAGTCGCCCTGGCCGACATTCATGGTCAGCGCGACGACGATGCCGGCGAGCGCGGCGAGGCCGATGCCGGCGCTCAGCTTGGCGCGGCCCGGCATGAGCTTGACGCGTTCTGCGAAGCCGACCGGAATCGGCAGGGGGCGGGGCGAGGCGAGGGCGACGGCGTTGTCCATATGCGTTCGAGCTCAGGCCTGCAAAGGGCTTGGCCTGGTGGGCGATTATTCGAAGACGGGTCGCTCATGCATGCCCGGAACAGGCCGACAAACTCGCCTCATCTCGCCTCCTTGTGCGAGGCACCCTTCACTACGATCACGTCGAACCGGGGGCCTTGTGCCGTCGCGGAGCTTTTTCGATGAACGTCAGCCTCAAACCATTCGACTTTGCCCAGGCCGCGGCCCGCGCCGGCATGACGCCGACCGGGCAGCCGCTGGCCACGGGCAAGGCGGTGCAGGGCACGGGCTTTCAGGCGGCGCTCGGCAATGCGCTCGACGCGGTCAGCAAGTCGCAGAACGACGCCACGGCGATGCAGCGCGAAGTCCAGCTCGACAACCCGACCGTGAGCCTCGAGCAGACCATGGTGGCGATGCAGAAATCGCAGATCGGCTTCCAGGCCACGCTGCAGGTGAGAAACCGCCTGGTCCAGGCCTATTCCGACATCATGAACATGCAGGTGTAGCCGGCGACCGCGCCTGCTGCGAGCGGCTCATACCGAACCGCATTCAAACGTATCGAACTCGCCGTGCCGCCGTGCCGCCGTGCCGCCGTGCCGCCGCGTGGCTGCCGAGGGCGCCGGGCGACCGGCTCCGTTCATGTCCTCCGCTGTCGGCCTGACGGCCGACAGCTCCTCCTTTACTTCACTGCGCCGGTCACCCGACGCCCTCGGCAGCAGACACCAGCGCTC
>DAIMIM010000325.1:0-4160 GCA_036722755.1 Caldimonas sp.
GAGCCGGTACTGTCCATTCGGGAGACGCCTTGAAAAGAAAATTGCAGTTCTCGGGGCGCTTCGCGCTGACGAGCGTCGCCGCTGCGGCGCTGTGTCTCATTTCTCCGTACGCGGCAGCGCTCGGGCTCGGGCGGCTCACCGTTCAGTCCGGCCTCGGCGAATCGATGCAGGCCGAGATCGAAATCACCAGCATGACGGCCGAAGAACAGGCCAATCTCAAGATCCGCGTCGCGCCGCCGGAGGCCTATCGCAGCGCCAACGTCGACTACAACCCGGTGCTGCCCGGCACTGTCGCCAGCCTGCAGCGCCGCCCCGACGGCCGCATGTACGTTCGCCTCGTCAGCGACAAGGGCGTGCAGGAACCATTCGTCGACGTGATCCTCGAGATCTCGTGGGCCACCGGCCGACTGGTGCGCGAGTACACCTTGCTGTTCGATCCGCCGCCGGCCGTTCGCTCGGCGGCTCAAGCACCTGCGAACACCGGCACGACGACCTCGCCGGTCATCTCCGCAGCGCCACCGGCGCCAGCTCCGCTTCCCTCCAGCAACGCAGCGCCGATGTCGGCGCGCGAGTCCCGCGAAGCGGCGCGGGAAGCGGCCCGACAGGCGGTGCGCGAACGGCGCGAGGCAGCACGCGCGGCGGCCGCCGAAAAGAGCGGTGAGGACGCAACGACCAGGCGCGCTCGTGTCGCTGGCGCCAATGCGGCCGCCGGTGCCGGCGCCGACGAATACCAGGTGAAGTCGGGCGACACGCTATCGAAGATCGCTGCCAAGACGCAGCGCGACGGCGCCTCGCTCGATCAAATGCTGGTCGCGCTGTTCCGCGCCAATTCGAGCGCGTTCATGGGCAACAACATGAACCGCATGAAGGCGGGCGTGGTGCTGTCGGTGCCGTCCGCCGAAGCGGCGCAAGCCGTGGCCGGAAGCGACGCGCGCAGGACCATCGTTGCGCAAAGCGCCGACTTCGGTGCCTACCGGCAACGCCTCGCCAGCTCGACCGCGGCTCCGCTCGTCGAGCCCAGCGCGCGCCAGTCCGGCGGCAAGGTCCAGGCATCGGTGGAAGACCGCAAGACCGCGACCGCGCCCACCCCTGACAAGCTCACCCTGAGCAAAGGCACGGCTCCCGGCGCGAAGCCGGGAAGCGTCGAAGACCTGGCGTCGAAGGCGCGCGAAAAACAGGCTGCCGACGCGCGCCTGGCCGAGTTGAACAAGAACCTCACCGAGCTGAAGAGGATCCAGGGCGGCGCCACCACGCCTCCGGCCGCGGCTCCCGTCGCGCCGCCAGCCGTGGCTGCAGCAGCTTCGGTTGCGCGTCCCGCCATCATCCCGCCGACGCCGGCGCCGGTCGTCGCCGTCGCGCCGCCCGTGGTCGCGCCGACGCCGACCGCTCCACCGGTCGTTGCGGCCGCATCCGCGTCGGTTCCGGGCGTTGCCGCGCCTGCGTCGGTGCCTGCCGTCATCGGTGCTGCGCCGTCCGTGCCGGGATCGGCGTCGCTGCCGGCCAACGGCACTGCGATCGGCCTGGTGCCGCCAGCCGCGAGTGCGCCTGCGCGGCCTGCGTCGCGACCGGCCATCAAGACGGCGCCCGTCGCCGAGCCCGGCTTCATCGAGACGCTGAAAGACAACCCGCTCTACGCGATCATCGCCGCGCTCGTCGTGCTGCTCGGTGGCTACGGCCTCTTCCGCTTCCTGCAGCGATCGAAGAAGGACAGCGGCGAGACCTCGTTCCTCGAGAGTCGCCTGCAGCCCGATTCGTTCTTCGGCGCCAGCGGCGGCCAGCGCATCGACACGCGCGATGCCGGCGGCAGCTCATCGTCGATGACGTATTCACTGTCGCAGCTCGATGCCATCGGCGACGTCGATCCGGTCGCCGAGGCCGATGTCTATCTCGCCTACGGCCGCGATCTGCAGGCCGAGGAAATCCTCAAGGAGGCGATGCGCAGCAACCCGGAGCGCCTGGCCATCCGCACCAAGCTGCTCGAGGTCTACGCCAAGCGCCGCGACATCAAGGGCTTCGAGCTGCTCGCGACCCAGCTGTTCGCGCTGACCCGCGGCGAAGGCGAGGAGTGGACCAAGACGCAGGAGCTCGGTGCGCAGATCGACCCGGAGAACTCGCTCTACCGCGCCGGCGGCGCGCCGGAGCGGCCTTCGGAATTCGGCAGCTTCGTCGAGCCGCTCGGCGCCAGCACCTTGCCGCAGTCGGTCATTCCAGTGCCGTCGCAATACGGCGTCGCCGCCGATTCCGGCCTGAGCGACAGCCAGCTGGACAACGTCGACCTCGATCTCGACAACCCGGACATCGGCGTGCCCTCGCGCCCGGCTGCCTTCGATGCGACCGAGTCGGTCCCGCCCCGCGTCGCGCCGTCGGCCTTCCAGTCGACGACGCTGAAAATGCCGCTGACCTCGAACGAGCCGGTGCCCAAGCCAGACGATCGCGGCGAGCCGTTGGCGTTCGACCTCTCCGGCATCTCGCTCGATCTCGACAAGCCGTCCGCTGGAACGGTCGCAGCTCCACCGGTCGCCGCCATCGAGCTGCCCTTCGTCGAGGACGAGGCACACCAGGATCCGCTGGCGCGCAAGCTCGAGCTTGCCGAGGAGTTCCAGCGCATCGGCGACAAGGACGGTGCCCGCGACTTGCTGCGCGAGGTGCTGACCACCGCGAGCGGCGCGACCAAGACCAAGGCGCAAGCGATGCTGAACGACCTGGGCTGAGATGTCGGCCCCCACGCTCACGGCGTTCGCTGCCCCCCGAGGGGGCGCTCAGCCGCCTTGGGAGCGGCCCGGCGCCGGCTGAGACGGTCCCCGAACGCGATGCGAGTCGCGCTCGGTATCGCCTATCGCGGCTCGGCCTACCAGGGTTGGCAGAGCCAGCCTGGTGGGCGGACGGTTCAGGATCGTGTCGACGCGGCGCTCTCGGCATTTGCCGATCGCCCGGTCCGCTGCATCTGCGCAGGTCGCACCGATGCAGGCGTGCACGCGCTGAACCAGGTCATCCATTTCGATACCGGTGTCGATCGGACCGCCGAATCGTGGGTTCGCGGCACCAACCGTTTCCTGCCGGACGACATCGCCGTCCAATGGTGCCGCTTCGTCGACGATGCCTTTCATTCGCGCGCCAACGCGAAGGGGCGGCGCTACGCTTACTTGCTGCTCGAGTCGCGCATCCGGCCGGCGCTCGAGGCCGGCCAGGTCGGCTGGAGCTTTCGCGCCCTCGACGGCGCGGCGATGCGTGCGGCCGCGGAGGTGCTGCTCGGCGAGCACGATTTCACTGCCTTTCGCTCGGCCGAATGCCAGGCGCCGTCGCCGGTGAAGACGCTGCGCAGCCTGGGCATCGACCGGCGCGGCGACTACTGGCGATTCGACTTCGACGGCGACGCGTTCCTGCACCACATGATCCGCAACATCATGGGCTGCCTGATCGCGGTGGGCAGCGGCGCCCGCGACGCGGCATGGCTGGCCGGCGTACTGATGGACAGGGACCGTGCGCTCGCCGCGGCGACGTTCTCGCCCGATGGCCTGCATTTCATCGGCCCGTACTACGATGCAGTCCATGCCATTCCCGAACACACGCCGGCGATGTCCTGGCTGCCTTGAGACCGGCCGCACGCAGGAAGGCGCTGCTTGAGCGAGCGGACCCGCATCAAGATCTGCGGCCTATCGCACAGCGACGACGTGGCTGCGGCCGTCGACTCCGGGGCCGACGCCGTCGGCTTTGTCTTTCACGCGGCGAGCCCGCGCGCGGTCTCGGTCGCGCAGGCGGCAGCACTCGCGCGCGAACTGCCGC
Source organism: Caldimonas sp. (assembly GCA_036722755.1). Classification (GTDB taxonomy): domain Bacteria; phylum Pseudomonadota; class Gammaproteobacteria; order Burkholderiales; family Burkholderiaceae_C; genus Schlegelella_A. The sequence goes on from DAIMIM010000325.1 coordinate 3,784, forward strand.
CCTTCGTCACGCCGGTCGGCCTGTTCGTCAACGCGCAGGCGCCGATCGTGGCCGCTGCCTGCGCCGCGATCCCGAACCTGCTGCTGCAGTTTCATGGCGAGGAGACGCCGGCCGAGTGCCTCGCCGTTGGTCGGCCGTTCCTCAAGGCGGTCGCGGTCGCGGCGGGGTTCGATTTGCTAGACTTCGCACGCCGGTTCAGTGCGGCCCAAGGGCTCGTTCTCGACGCTCCCGTCGACGGCTGGGGCGGCGGCGGAAAGGTCTTCGATTGGTCGCTCGTTCCACCCGCCGTTCCCCATCGACTCGTTTTGTCTGGTGGGTTGCGTGCCGCAAACGTCGCTGCCGGCATCCAGGCGCTGCGGCCCTGGGCCGTTGACGTT
>DAIMIM010000326.1:0-4124 GCA_036722755.1 Caldimonas sp.
TGGCGTCGAGGTTCGACAACGGCTCGTCGAACAGGAAGACGGCCGGCTGGCGAACGATGGCACGGCCCATGGCGACGCGCTGCCGCTGGCCGCCCGACAGCTCGCGGGGCTTTCTCGCAAGGTAAGGCCCGAGCTCGAGAATCTTCGCCGCCTTGTCGACGCGCGTCCTGATCTCGGCCAGCGGCACCTTGGCGATCTTCAGGCCGTAGGCCATGTTGTCGAACACGGTCATGTGCGGATACAGCGCGTAGTTCTGGAAAACCATCGCGATGTCGCGCTCCGATGGTTCCTTGTCGTTGACGACCTTGCCGGCGATCGCGATCTCGCCGCCGGAGATTTCCTCGAGGCCGGCGACCATGCGCAGGAGCGTCGACTTGCCGCATCCCGACGGGCCGACGATGACGACGAACTCGCCGTCGGCAATTTCGGCGTTGACGCCGTGGATGACCTCGTTCGCTTTCGGTCCGATGCCGTAGCGCTTGACGACCTTGCGGATGGAAATGGCAGCCATGTTATTTCTCAGTATCCACGAGGCCCTTGACGAACCACTTTTGCATGGCGAGCACGACGATGGCCGGCGGCAGCATGGCCAGCATGGCAGTCGCCATCACGAGGTTCCAGTCGTTGGCAGCCTCGCCGCCCGAGATCATGTGCTTGATACCGATCACGACCGGGTACATGTTCTCGTTGGTCGTCACCAGGAGCGGCCAGAGGTACTGGTTCCAGCCGTAGATGAACTGGATGACGAAGAGCGCGGCCACGCTCGCGGCCGAAAGTGGCACGAGAATGTCCTTGAAGAAGCGCATCGGCCCCGCGCCGTCCATGCGCGCTGCCTCGACGAGCTCTTCGGGCACCGTCAGGAAGAACTGACGGAACAAGAAGGTCGCCGTCGCCGACGCGATCAGCGGAATGGTGAGCCCGGCGAACGTGTTGATCATGCCCAGGCTTGCGACCACCTGGTACGTCGGCCCGATGCGCACCTCCACCGGCAACATCAGGGTCACGAAGATGGCCCAGAAGCAGAGCATCCGGAACGGAAAGCGGAAGTAGACGATCGCGAAGGCCGAGAGCAGCGAGATCGCAATCTTGCCGACCGCGATGATGAGCGCGGTGACGAGGCTCACGAACATCATTCGGCCCACCGCCGCGTTCGATCCCTGCGAGTTGCCCGTTCCGAGCAAGGCCTTGGTGTAGTTCTCGATCATGTGCGAGCCGGGCAGCATCGGCATGGGTGACTGCACCACTTCGGCAGCGGTGTGGGTGGAGGCGATGAAGGTGATGTAGACCGGCAGCGCGACCACGAACACGCCGAGGATCAATACCGCGTGCGCGAGGATGCCCAGCGTCGGCCGGCGCTCAACCATGGCGTGCCAGCCGGCCGTCGGGCCGCCCCAAGGCCGGCCTCGCCCTCTCGCGGGGCAGCGAACGAAGTGAGCGTGGGGACATCATGACCTCAGTAGTTGACCTTCTTCTCGACGTATTTGAACTGGATCACCGTCAGCACGATGAGGATCAGCATCAGCACCACCGACTGCGCCGCCGAGCCGCCGAGGTCGAGTGCCTTGAAGTCGTAGACCAGCTTGTAGACGAGGATCGAGGTGTCTCTGCCCGGTCCGCCCTGCGTGGCCGCGTCGACGATCGCGAACGTCTCGAGGAACGCGTAGACGACGTTGATTACGAGCAGGAAGAAGGTGGTCGGCGAGAGCAGCGGAAACTGGATCGACCAGAAGCGCCGCCACGGCCGCGCGCCGTCGATCGCGGCCGCCTCGATCAGCGATTTCGGGATGCTGGCGAGGCCGGCCAGGAAGAAGAGGAAGTTGTACGAGATCTGCTTCCAGACTGCGGCCATGACGATCAGGGCCATGGCGTGCCGGCTGTTGAGCAGGCTGTTCCAGCTCATGCCAAGCGCATGCAACCAGTACGACGCGATGCCGATGCTGGGCGAGAACATGAATAGCCACAGCACACCCGCCACCGCGGGCGCTACCGCGTACGGCCAGATCAGCAGCGTCTTGTAGATCGCCGCGCCGCGCACGACGCGATCGGCGAAGACCGCGAGGAGGAGCGAGATGGCGATGCCCAAGCCCGCCACGAGCACCGAGAAGACGGCGGTCGTCTGGAACGACGCGAGATAGGTCGGGTCGTTCCAGAGCGCGCGAAAATTGTCGAGCCCGACCCACTCCACCGAGCCGCCGAACGCGTCGGTCTGCTGCAGCGACTGCAGCATCGCCTGGAAGGCCGGCCAGAAGAAGAACACGCCGATGACGACGCCTTGCGGCGCCAGCAACAGCCAGGGGAGCCAGCGCGAGCGAAAGAAGACCCTCTTTTCAGCGGCCACGTTCGAACGCTGCCATCAGCCCGTCAGCCCTTGTTCGCCGCCTGGAACTTGGCCAGCAACTCGTTGCCGCGCTTGACGGCTTCGTCGAGCCCTTCCTTGGCCGTCTTCTTGCCGGCCCAGACCTGCTCGAGCTCTTCGTCCTCGATGGCGCGGATCTGCACGTAGTTGCCCAGCCGCACGCCGCGCGACTTGTTGGTGGTCTTGCGGATCATCTGGTTCACGGCGACATCCGTGCCGGGGTTCTTCTGGTAGTAGCCGGATTTCTCGGTCAGCTCGAAGGCAGCCTTGGTGATTGGCAAGTAGCCGGTGCGTTGGTGGCTAGCGGCCTGCACTTCGGGGCTCGACAGGTATTCGAAGAATGCCGCGACGCCCTTGTTTTGCTCAGCCGGCTTGCCGCTCATCGCCCACAGGCTGGCGCCGCCAATGATCGTGTTCTGCGGGGCGCCCGGAACGTCGGGGTAGTACGGCAGCGTCGAGAAGCCGAACGCGAATTTGGCGACCTTGTTCAACTGGCCATAGGTGCTCGACGAACCCATCGACATCGCGCACTCGCCTGAGATGAAGGCCGCATCGGGCACGTTGCCACGACCCTTGTAGACGAACAGGCCCTGCTTGGCCATGTTGGCAAGGTTTTCGATATGGCGCACCTGCAGCGGACCGTTGAACACCAGCCGCGCATCCATGCCCCCGAAGCCGTTGTTCTTGGTCGCGAACTCGACGTTGTGCCAGGCCGAAAAGCTCTCGAGCTGCGTCCAGCCCTGCCACGACGTGGTGAGCGGGCATGTGCTGCCGCTGGCCTTGAGCTTGGCGGCCGCGAGCGTCACCTCGGGCCACGTGGTCGGTGGCTTGCTCGGGTCGAGGCCCGCAGCCTTGAACGCGTCCTTGTTGTAGAAGAAGACGGTCGTCGAGCTGTTGAACGGCAGGCTCAGCATCTGACCGTTCGGCGCGGTGTAGTAGCCGGCGACGGCAGGGACGTAGGCGCCGATGTCGAACTTCTTGCCGGCGTCCTTCATGATCTGCCAGACCGGCACGATCGCGCCTTTGCTGGCCATCATCGTTGCCGTGCCCACTTCGTAGACCTGCAGGATATTGGGCGCGTTGCCGGCGCGGTAGGCGGCGATGGCCGCCGGCAGTGATTCATCGTAGGTGCCCTTGAAGGTGGGCACGACTTTGTATTCCTTCTGGCTGTCGTTGAAGCCCTTGGCGAGATCGTTGACCCACTCGCCGAGAGGACCGCCCATCGCATGCCACCACTGGATTTCCGTTTGCGCCTGAGCCGGCGCCGAGAAGGCGGCCAGCGCAGCGATCGAGCCCGAGACGAGGAACTTCAACTTCATGACGACTCCGTGAAAGGTGGGGCATAGGGCATGACAAGGCACCGCCATTGTCGAGGCCCGATATGACAGCCGCGTTTATCGCGCGTCGGCCGCTGCTCCGGCAAGCGGGATTACCCGCCGCGCCGTCGTGCCGCTCACCCGTGCCACCCTGGATTTTGCTGCGCTGCGGTACGATCCTTGCCCCAGGAAACCGCGGGTCTCGTCACCCATGAACGCCCCGCTGCCGATCATCAAGATCAGCGCCGCAGCCGATGCAGCGGCCGAAGCGCCGCGCCTGCGCGAGATTCCCTACAACTACACATCGTTTTCCGATCGCGAGATCGTCATTCGCCTGCTCGGCGCCCGGGCCTGGGACGTGCTCGGGCTGCTGCGCAGCGAACGCCGCACCGGACGGTCGGCGCGCATGCTGTACGAGGTGCTCGGCGACATCTGGGTCGTGCAGCGCAACC
>DAIMIM010000327.1:0-4106 GCA_036722755.1 Caldimonas sp.
CACCGGCGAGCTGCAGCGCGTCGAGGCGGCGGTCGAGCAGGGCTTTGCCGAATACAGGCTCGACAACGTGGCGCAGGCGATCTATTCGTTCGTCTGGGACGAGTACTGCGACTGGTACATCGAGATCGCCAAGGTGCAGCTGCGTTCGGAGAGCGACGCCGAGCAGCGCGCTACCCGGCGCACCCTGCTGCGCGTGCTCGAGACGGTGCTGCGCCTGATGCACCCGATCACGCCCTTCATCACCGCCGAGCTCTGGGAGCGCGTCGCCGTCGCGGCTGGCCGCAAAACCGCCGCGACCGAGCACGGCATCGTCCAGGCCGCGTATCCGAAGGCGCAGCTCGAGCGCGTCGATCCCGTGGCAGATGCCTGGATGGCATCGCTCAAGGCGCTGGTCGGCAACTGCCGCACCTTGCGCAGCGAGATGAGCCTGCCGCCCGGCGAGCGGGTTCCGCTCTATGCCACCGGCGACGCTGCCTTCATCGCCTCGGCGACGCCGTTGCTGAAGTGGCTCGGCCGCATCTCCGAGGTCACGGTGTTCGACGACGACGCCGGCTTCGCCGCCGCGACCCGCGACGCGCCGGTCGCGGTGGCGGGCGCGACGCGCATCGCCCTGCACGTGGAGATCGACACCGACGCGGAGATCGCGCGGCTGTCGAAGGAGATCGACCGCCTCGACGGCGAGATCACACGGGCCAACGCCAAGCTCGCCAACGAGGGGTTCGTTGCCCGCGCGCCGGCGGCGGTGGTCGATCAGGAGCGCAAGCGCGTCGCCGAGTTCACGGTGACCATGTCGCGGCTTCGAGATCAGCGAGCGCGCCTGGCACCGTCGCGATGAAGTCGCTGGCGCTGCGCGGCACGAACTCGAGCAGCTCGTCGATGCGCCGGGCCACCGCCCATGCGCTGCGCTGACGCGATTCGCGCGTCGTCGCGGCGATGCACGGCGTCACCTGCAGGGTGTCGATGCCGTGCAGCGGCCGGTCCGGATCGAGCGCGCCCGGCTCGAGGCTGTCGAGCCACGCCGCGGCGATGCGCCCGCTCCTCAGCGCCGACGCCAGCGCGCGCTCGTCGAAGAGGCCGGAGTGCGCCGTGCTGACCAGCACCTGGTTGGGCTTGCAGCGGGCCAGGAAGCGCTCGCCGAGCAGGCCCTGGTAGCGGCTGAAAAAGGGCAGTTGCACGCAGAGCACGTCGGAGCGCTCGACCAGCTCGCGCAGGCCGGCCGGCTCGACCTGCCAGAGCGGCCAGACGGTATCGCTGGCATGCAGCGCCGGGTCGTAACCGATCACGCGCGCGCCGAAGCCGGACAGAAGCTGCGCGATCGAACGCGCCGCCGGCGGCATGCCGACGAGCCCTATCGTCGCGCCGCCGAGCTCGCGGCCGGTGAACGAGCCATCGGCGCTGCGCACCGGCACGCGCCGCAGCAGCGACAGCATCGCACCGATGGTGAACTCGGCCTCGGCGCGGGCGCTGGCCGTCCGGCTGCGCACGACCTCGATGCCGCGCTTCTCGCAGGCGGCGAAGTCGATGTTCTCGGCGCCGGCGCTGACCCGCCCGATCGCGCGCAGCAGAGGCGCGAACTCGAGCGTCTCGGCATCGACTGTCACCGACGCCGGAACGATCGCCGACCGCACGTTGTACAGCGCGCGGCGAAACTCGCGTGTCTCGTAGGCGAGCTCGGGTGCGTAGGCCAGGCGATGGCGCGCTCCGAGCCATTCCATGACGTCGGCATCGAGCGGATCGACGACAAGAAGATCCATGGGGGGATGGCTTGCGCAGCCTCGTGGAAAAACAGCCGCGTGCAAGAATTCACGTGACCTCAGAGGATTGTAAGTAGATGTTTGTCAGACATGCGATTTTTCCGGTGGCCGGCCTCGGAACCCGATTTCTTCCCGCCACCAAGGCCCTGCCGAAGGAGATGCTGCCGATCGTCGACAAGCCGCTCATGCAGTACGCCGTCGAGGAGGCCTACGCCGCGGGCGTGCGTGAGATGATCTTCGTCACCGGACGGCACAAGCGCGCCATCGAGGACCACTTCGACCTCACCTTCGAGCTCGAGGACGCGCTGGAAAAGGCGAACAAGGCCGAGCTGCTGGCGGTCGTGCGCGCGGTCAAGCCCGATGACATGGAGTGCGTCTTCGTCCGCCAGCCGCGTGCGCTCGGCCTCGGCCACGCCGTGCTGTGCGGGCGGCACATCGTCGGCGACCATCCGTTCGCCGTGCTCCTGCCCGACGACCTCATGATCGGCACGCCTCCCGTGCTGGCGCAGATGGTCGAGCAGTTCAACGAGCGCAAGGCCTCGATCATCGCCGTTCAGGATGTGCCGGCAGCGCACACGCGCCGCTACGGCATCGTCGCCGGCAAGGCCGTCGGCGATCGGCTCGTCGACGTGGCGAAGATCGTCGAGAAACCCGCGCCGGACGTGGCCCCGTCGCTGCTCGGCGTCGCCGGCCGCTATGTGCTGACGCCGCGCGTCTTCGAGGAGATCGCCAACCAGCCGCGCGGCGTCGGCGGCGAGATCCAGCTCACCGACGGCATCGCCGGCTTGCTGAAGCACGAGAAGGTGTTCGCCTACCGCTACGTCGGCAAGCGCTACGACTGCGGCAGCAAGGAAGGCTTCCTGCAAGCCAATGTCGAACTGGCGCTGGCCAACGCCGAGCTCGGCCCCGACTTCCGGGCTTATCTGCGCTCGCTGAAGTTGTAGAAGCGGCCCCAAGCTCGCTGCGTTCGCTGTGCCTCGCGCAGGGGCACGGCCGGTCGAGCGGCCCGGTGCCCGGCCACGCTAGCGCCGGCGCAGGAAGTGCACGAACTCGTCATTGGCGCTCGTCTGCTCGAGCAGCTCGTTGCCGGTCTGCCGCGCGAAGGCCTGGAAATCGCGCACTGAGCCGGGATCGGTCGCGACCACCTTGAGCACGTCGCCGCTCGACATGTCGGCGAGCGCCTTCTTCGCCTTGAGGATGGGCAGCGGGCAGTTCATGCCGCGGGTGTCGAGCTCTTTCTGGGCGTCCATGTGCATCCTGACTTGCCTGTCTTGCGACTATTCCGTGTCGACTTCCGTGGCTCGCTTGCCCGGCGGAAGCTCCATCCACTGCGGCTCGATCCTGCGCATGCGCAGCCAGTCGGCGAGCGCCTTGCCGGTGCCAGCCGGCCAGCACCTGATCTTGTCCGGCGCCATCGTGCGGTAGTCGATCAGCTCCGGCGACAGGACGATCTCGCCGCGCGCGGCGACGTGGTACGCGATGATGACCTGATTCATGCGCAGGAACTCGTACACGCCGATCAGCGAAACCGACTCGACCGTGAGCGAAGTCTCCTCGAGCACCTCGCGGGCGATGCCTTGCTCGGGCGTTTCGCCCGCTTCCATGAAACCGGTGATCAGGCCGAAGAACTTGCCCGGCCACGCGGCATTGCGCGCAAGCAGCACCTGCCCGTCGCGGTCCATCAGCTCGATCACCGCCGCGAGCACCGGCGTCGGGTTGTTCCAGTGCGTCCAGCCGCAGGCCGGGCAGCGCAGCCGCGTCTTGGCGCCGCCGTCTTCCTCGAGCGAGATCGGCTCGAGATGCGTCGCGCAGTTGACGCAGAACGTCGTCTCGAAGCTCAAGCCGGGAACACTCCGGTGGACAGGTAGCGATCGCCGCGATCGCAGACGACGAAGACGATGGTCGCGTTCTCCACTTTCGCAGCTTCCTGCAAGGCAACCCAGCAGGCGCCGCCGGCCGAAATGCCGGCGAAGATCCCTTCCTCCCGGGCCAGGCGCCGCGCCATTTCTTCGGCGTCGGCTTGCGAGACGAGAACGAGCTCGTCGACCGCCTTCGGGTCGTAGATCGTCGGCAGGTATTCCTCGGGCCATTTGCGAATACCGGGAATGCGCGATCCTTCGCTCGGCTGCGCGCCGATGACGCGGATGGCGGGGTTCTTCTCTTTCAGGAAGTGCGAGACGCCGGTGATCGTGCCGGTCGTTCCCATCGCGCTCACGAAGTGCGTGACGCGGCCGCCGGTGTCGCGCCAGATCTCCGGACCGGTGGTCTCGTGGTGGATGCGCGGGTTGTCGGGATTGGCGAACTGGTCGAGCACGCGGCCCTTGCCGTCCTTCTGCATCTGCTCGGCGAGAT
>DAIMIM010000328.1:0-4105 GCA_036722755.1 Caldimonas sp.
AGCGGCTGGGCGCCGAGCGAGAGCGCCCGCTCGTAGGCCTTGTGCGAATCCCTGACGCGAAACGCCAGCCCGCAGGCAGACGGCCCGTGCTCGGCCGCGAAGTACGCCGCCGCGCTCTTCGGCTCGCGGTTGACGATGAAGTTGATGGCGCCCTGGCGAAAGAGGACGACGTCTTTCGAGCGGTGCCGCGCCACCAGCGTGAAGCCCATCTTTTCGAACACGGGCTCGAGCAGGCCGGGCACGGGCGACGCGAACTCGACGAACTCGAATCCCATCAGGCCCATCGGGTTGTCGAACATGTCTGCCACTGCGAGCGCTCCATCGAGGGTCCGGCCGCCGCCCGGCGGGCTTGCCGGATTGGGCCATCATTCGCGCCGTGCGCGACACCATGCCCGAGACTCTACGCCCGCCCGCGGTCCGCCGTGTCGCAGGGCCGTCCGCCCCAGCTGACCGATTGCCGGGGGCCACGACGTGATGGCGCTGCGCGGACTGGCCATCCTGCTGCTGCTCCAGGCGGCAGGCGAGGGCCTGGTGCGCGCGCTCTCGCTGCCGTTTCCCGGCCCGGTCGTGGGCATGGTGCTGCTGTTGCCCGCGTTGAGCCTGCCTTGGCTGCGTGAGCCCGTTGGCGTGATCGCCGAACTGCTGCTCGCCCATCTGTCGCTGCTCTTCGTGCCGGTCGGCGTCGGCGTCATCACGCACCTCGACCTGGTCTCGCGGTACGGCCTGCGCCTGCTTCTGGTCATCGTCGTGTCGACGTGGATCGGCATGGCGGCGACGGCGCTGGTCCTGCGCCTGCTGCTCCGACGCGGCATCGACCGGGAGGGCGCGCATGGATGAGTTCGTGCAGCTCTGGATCTATCTCGCCTCGACGCCGCTGTTCGGCTTGACGGCGACGCTCGTCACCTACACGCTTGCCCAAGCGGCGTACGACCGCGTCGACCGAGCGCCCTGGGCCAACCCGGTGCTGTGGTCGGTGGTGTGCATCGGCGCCGTGCTGGTGGCGACGCACACCGCCTACCCGACCTATTTCGCCGGCGCGCAATTCGTGCATGTCCTGCTCGGGCCGGCGGTGGTCGCGCTGGCGTGGCCGCTCTGGTTGCGGCGCGCCGAAGTCAGGCGCCGCGGCGTCGCGCTCGTCGTCGCGGCGCTCATCGGCGGCCTCGTCGCGGCGGGCAGCGCAGTCGTCGCCGCGTCGCTGCTCGGCATGCCGCTCGACGTCGTGCGCTCGCTCGCGCCCAAGTCGGTGACGGCGCCCGTCGCCATGGGAATCGCCGAGCGCATCGGCGGCGTGCCGGCGCTGTCGGCCGTGTTCGCGGTCGTCACCGGCATGGTCGGGGCGCTCTCGGCGAAATATCTGTTCAACCTGCTGCGCATCGACTCGCTCGCGGTGCGCGGCTTCGCGCTCGGAACCACCTCGCACGGCATCGGCGCCGCCCGCGCGCTGCAGGTCGACGCCGATGCCGGCGCCTATGCCGGCATCGCCCTCGGCCTGCAGGTGCTGCTCGCCTCGCTGCTCATGCCGCTGGTGTTTCGCTGGCTCGGCTGAGCGAGCTCGCGCACACCGCCGTTCACGCCTGCGCCTCCTGGCGATCGTGCGCGCCGACGATCCGGTTGAGCGGCCTGTTCATGGCGAAGAGCACCAGGCCGGCCGTGACGCAGATGCCGGCCAGCATCAGGAAGAACTCCTGGTGCGGGATCTTCTCGTAGAAAATGCCGAGGTAGCCGGTCATGTAGTTGCCGATGAAGCTCAACAGGAACCACACGCCCATCATCATCGAGACGATGCGTGCCGGCGCCACCTTCGTGACGAACGAGAGCCCGACCGGCGACAGGTAGAGCTCGCCGATCGTGAAGATCGCGGTCGAGCCGACGAGCCAAGGGGACGCTACCAAGGTGCTGTTCGGCCTGGCCGAGACATATGGGGTCGCCGGCAAGCACATCGAAATGACGCGCGCCCTCGAACGTGCGCTAGCCGCTCGCGCGAAGCGCCCCATCCCGGCCAACATCGACGCCGCGATCGGCGCCATCGCTGCCGACCTGGGTCTGGACTGGCGGCTCGCTCGTGCGTTGATCGTCATCCCCCGCATTGCAGGCTTGTTCGCCCATGCGTACGAAGAGGCGACTCGCGAACCGGGATGGCGGCAAATCACGTCCGACCAGATCGGCTATGACGGCCCTCCTGCGCGAAGCTTTCACTCGTAAGGTCCCACCAATAGCACGCTGCATAGCCGACGTTAATGGCGCCACATCGAAATGACGGCTGAAGAGTCGCTCACTGCCATTCAGGCAATCGAGCTTGCCGACCAAAAGCAGTCGGCGGAACGCTGTTCGAGTTCACCGCCGCTCGTCAGCGCTGCGTCTTCGGCCTGAGCCCGCGCTGCTTCGAACACGGGTGCCGCGCTCTGCTCCAGCCGTTGCAACATCGTCGCAAGTCTCGTCGCGAGACGGGCGGCTCGCTCAACCTCACCTGCGGCACAAGCCGCTTCGGCTTCGCCCGCAAGCTGCTGGATCGCCTTGGCCCCAAGCATGCCCGCGCTGCCCCTCAGCTTGTGCATGCGTCCTGCATGAACGGCGAGCGCAACCGGGTCTTCCGCTACCGCCGGAATCGCGACGTCGGAGAACTCATCGAGAAGGCGCTTGAGCATCGATCGGAACAGGTCAAAGTCATCGCTCAAGCGCTCGCGCGCGTCACTCGAATCAATGCCCTCAATCTCCGGCCACGGCACCGCTGCTTGCGCCGGCGTTGCAGGCGTCCCATCGATCTGCCGTGTGAGCTGGCCGCTCGCAGGCTTGACATGTCGCAGGATGTTGCACACCAAGGCCTGAGCATCGAACGGCTTGATGATGTAGTCATTCATTCCGGCCGCAACGGCCCGTTGGCGCTCGCTGCTCAGCGCGCTGGCTGTCAGCGCGATGATCGGCAAGTCTGCCAGCCCCAGTTCGAGGCGAATTCGTCGTGTCGCATCGTGGCCATCGAGCACCGGCATCTGTACATCCATGAGCACCACGTCGACGGCGCGTAGCTCGGCCTGGAGACGTTCGAAAGCCTCCAGGCCGTTCCTCGCGAGCCAAACCTGCGCGCCCTCCAGTTCGAGAATGCGCTTCGTCACGTCCCGGTTGATGTCGCTGTCGTCGACGACCAGTATGCGCACGCCAAGCAGGGCGTGTTCGCCAGGCGCAGCCGGAGAAACCTCTAGACGAGCCAGTGCTTCGGGCGAGGCCAGCGCAAAGTCCAACACGACCCTGAACTCGCTGCCGACGCCTGGCGTGCTGTCCAGGCCCACCTCGCCGCCCATCAGGTTGACCAATCGCTTGACGATCGACAGGCCCAGCCCCGTGCCACCGAAGCGCCGCGTGATCGATGAATCGGCCTGAGCAAACGGCGCGAACAGCCGTGCCTGCACTTCGGGCGCAATGCCGATGCCCGTGTCCTGCACGACAAAGCAAAGCGTCACGCGCTCCGACGTGGTAGCGAGCCGGCGAACGTGCAGTTTGACGCCGCCGCGCTCGGTAAACTTGATCGCGTTGGCTAGCAGGTTGGTCAGGATCTGGTTGAGGCGTGTGGCATCGCCTTCCAGCGCCCCGGGCAGATCGTCCGGCGCGTCGATCCCGAATGCGATTGCCTTGGTATCCGCATGCACCGTCATGACGTCTGTCAGTTCCTTCAGCAGGCTGCGCAGGCTGAACGCGCCGCGCTCGACGATCAACTCACCCGCCTCGATTTTCGACAGGTCGAGCACGTTGTTGAGTACCTCGAGCAGCGACTTGCTGGCGAGCTTGATCTTCGCGACAAAGTCCAACTGCTGCTCGTTCAGAGTCGTCCGCCCAAGCAGGTAGGACAGGATGGTCACCGTGTTCATCGGCGTACGGATCTCGTGGCTCATGTTGGCGAGGAACTCGCTCTTGGCATGGCTTGCTTGTTCGGCCTTGTGCGACGCCTCGCGCAGTGATTCCTCGTATTGCTTACGCTCCGTGATGTCGCGCGCCGCGGCGAACACGCCCTGGAGTCTCCTGTCCCGATCGTAGAAGGTGGTCGCGTTGTAGGACACCTCGGTTTCCTTACCGTCTCTGTCGCGCGCAGTCTGCTCGTAGTTGGTGACCTCCT
>DAIMIM010000329.1:0-4105 GCA_036722755.1 Caldimonas sp.
CCCAAGACCTTGTCGGTCGCGTCGATCACAAACCACTCATGCGTCACTTCGGCGGCTTTGGCGCTGAAGGTTTTCATGGGAAGAATGAAGTAATTGCCTGAGTGGCGGGCCGATGCGTCGAAAGGGATGCGCTTCTGAAGGCGCTCGCTCATGCGAAGCTGTTCGGTCTGCAGCGCCCGCCGGTTCCATTCGGCAGACGCTCTTCTCGCCCCAGGCGAAAACGAAAAGCCCATGAGTATAGCAGCGGCTTCATTAGCGGCTCTCGCAGCGGCTCGGGCTCTGGTAGGCAGCCTCTAGGCAGACCCGATAGACTCGGGAAAACCCTTAGGAATCGAATGCCTCTGCTCGACGGCGCTCCTGCCGCTGACACGCCCGACCCCGGGGCGCCACAAGCGCCCGCCACGCGAGACTGGATCCCCATCCGCTCGCTCGGGCCGCGCCATCGCGAACGCATCGTCGCCCACCTGACGGCCCTCGACGAGCGCTCGCGCTACCTGCGCTTCGGTCACACGGCGAGCGACGCGAACATCGCCCACTACGTCGATATGCTCGACTTCGAGCGCGACGAGGTGTTCGGCATCTTCAACCGCCGGCTGCAGTTGATCGCCTTGGCGCACCTGGCCTACCGCGGCCAGAAGCCGGCGCCCGGCCGCGCCGGGGCGGCCGAGTTCGGCGTCTCCGTGCTGCCGAAGGCGCGCCGCCGCGGCTTCGGGCGGCGACTCTTCGAGCACGCCACGCTGCACGCGCGCAATCGCAGCGTGCGCACGATGTTCATTCATGCGCTCAGCGAGAACACGGCGATGATCAAGATCGCGCTCAATGCCGGCGCGACGGTCGAACGCGACGGCTCGGAAAGCGAAGCGTGGCTCAAGCTGCCGCCCGACTCGATCGCATCGCACCTCGATCAATTGCTGGGCGAGCGCGTCGCCGAATTCGACTATCGCCTGAAGGAGCGGGCGCATCAGCCCGCGAACCTGCTCGGGCAGTCGGCGAAAGCTCCAAATGGGGATAGCTGAGGCGCCGATCGGCCGCTAACATCCGGCGCTCGCGCCACGTCGTGGCTGGCGACTGTTTGTCCGAGGTTCGCGGCTGGCTATGGATTCGCTCTCGTCGATTGCGGCAGTGCTGGGCATGACGCTGCTTGCAGTCGTCCTGCTCGGCGGAATCTGGCTGGCGCGCCGGGCGCCTCGCATCGTGCCTTTGCCCACCCAGTGGGCGCTGTCGGCGCGGCCTGTCTTCTCCACCGACGAGCGCCGCGTCTACAAGCTGATGCGCGAAGCCCTTCCGCACCACGTCATCCTCTCCAAGCTGCCGCTGGTTCGCTTCTGCCAGCCGAACGACCCGGGCGAAGTCCGCTTCTGGTACGACCTGCTCGGCTCGATCAACGTCACGTTCGCCGTCTGCAGCGCCAACGGGCGCGTCCTCGCCGCCATCGATCTCGACATCGATCGCGGCAACTCGCGCCGCATGTCGCAGATCAAGCAATCGGTGCTCGGCGCCTGCCGCGTTCGCTACCTGCGCTGCCCGATCGACAACCTGCCCTCCGCGGCGGAGCTGCAGCTGCTCGTGCCCAGCGTGACCACGGCACTGCGTGGCACGCAGTCGTCGGCTGCTCCGGCGACCGATCTCGACGAAGCGCGCGATTCGCTCGCCAGCACGGTCGCCTCGCGGCGAGCCCAGCGCACCGCCCTCTGGCAGGACTCGTCGCTGTTCCAGGATTCCTTCTTCGCTCCCGACAGCCGGCTCGACAGCTTCGGCAGCAGCGATTTCAGCGGCCTGCATGCCGGCGGCTTCCCTGCCCCGGGCGCGTCGCGGCCGGGCTTTTCGCCGAGCGGCAACACTGCGCTGAACGGCGCCGGTCCGGCGGCGCCGGCGGCGCCCAGCGGGCTCGATGAAGGCGGCGCCGTCGTCGTCGATTCGGCGGCGCCGGCGCCGTTGCCATCGCGTCATTGAGGCGGCGCGCCGCGTCAGGCGCAATCCCATGCCCATGGACGATTCGCTCCCCGAGGCGCCGACCGGCTCCGCGCCCTACGCCGACCTGACGCCGGCCGCCGTGCTCGACGCGCTCGACGGCGTCGGCCTGCGCGGCGACGGCCGGATGCTGCAACTGAACTCGTACGAGAACCGTGTCTTCCAGGCGTTCCTCGAAGACGGTCGCGCGGTGGTCGCCAAGTTCTATCGGCCGGGCCGCTGGAGCGATGCGCAGATTCTCGAGGAGCACGCTTTCGCCGCCGAACTCGCCGCCGCCGAGATCCCGGTCGCCGCACCCTTGCCGATGCGGATCGACCCGGAGTCGCCCTACGCAACGTCGATCGTCGAAATCGGCGCGACGCTGGCGGCCACCACCCTTACCAGCCACACCTATCGCTTCGGCGCCTGCGACCGCTTTGCCGGTCGCGCGCCCGAGCTCGACGATCCCGAGGTGCTGCGCTGGCTCGGCCGCTACATCGGCCGCATGCACGCGGTCGGCGCGCGCTCGCGCTTCGACGAGCGGCTGACGATCAACGTCGCCACCTACGGCGAGACCAGCCGCGACTGGCTGCTGGCGCACGACAGCGTCACCTCCGACACCTCGGGCGTCTGGCGCGAGCTTGTCGACGCCGCGCTCGCCGCCTGTCGCGTCGCGTTCGACGGCGCGCCGCTGCGCCAGCTGCGCCTGCATGGCGACTGCCATCTCGGCAACGTCCTGTGGACCGAGCACGGCCCGCACTTCGTCGATCTCGACGACGCCGTCAACGGCCCGGCCATCCAGGATCTCTGGATGCTGCTGTCGGGCGACCGCCAGGCGATGACGCGGCAGCTTCTCGACGTTCTCGACGGCTACGAGCAGTTCATGGAATTCGACTGGCGCGAGATGCGGCTCATCGAGCCCTTGCGCACGCTGCGCATGCTGCACCACAGCGCCTGGATCGCCAGGCGCTGGGACGATCCGTCGTTTCCGATCGCCTTCCCGTGGTTCGCGAGCCCGTCGTACTGGGCCGACCAGTGCGTGCGCCTGCGCGAGCAGCTGGTCGCCATGGCCGAGCCGCCGCTGGGCAGCCCGGCCTGAGATGTCGGCCCCCACACTCTCTTCGTTCGCTGCCCCCCGAGGGGGCGGCAACGCCCTTGGGGCGGCCCGGCGGGCGTTGCGCCAGCTCTACGCGAGCAGGAGCGCGTTGACGCGCTTCACGTAGGCGGCAGGATCCTCGAGCTGGCCGCCCTCGGCGAGCAGCGCCTGATCGAACAGGATATTCGCCAGCTCATCGAAATGCGCGCTCGTCTCGAGCCGCTTCACGAGCGCATGCTCGGGGTTGATCTCGAGAATCGGCTCGGCCTTCGGCGCGCCCTGGCCCGACTGCTTCAAGAGCCGCGCCAGGTGGCCGCTCATGTCGCCCTCTTCGGCGACGAGACAGGCCGGCGAATCGACCAGCCGCGTCGTCACGCGCACGTCCTTGGCACGATCCTTCAGCGCTTCCTTCAGGCGGTCGAGCGTCGGCTTGAACGCTGTCGCGACGTCTTCGGCCTGCTTCTTCTCGGCCTCGTCCTCGAGCTTGCCGAGATCGACCGAGCCCTTGGCCACGCTCTGCATCGGATGGCCGTCGAACTCGTAGAGGTGCGAGAGCAGCCACTCGTCGACGCGGTCGGTCAGCAGCAGCACCTCGATGCCCTTCTTGCGAAAGATCTCGAGCTGCGGGCTGCTCTTCGCGGTCGCCAGCGTGTCGGCGGTGACGTAGTAGATCGCGTCCTGGCCTTCCTTCATGCGCTTGACGTAGTCGGTGAACGACACGTTCTGCGTCGCGCTGTCGTCGACCGACGTCGAGAAGCGATAGAGCTTCATCAGCCGCTCGCGATTGGCGTGGTCCTCGCCGATGCCTTCCTTCAGTACGACGCCGAAGTCCTTCCAGAACTCGGCGTACTTCTGCTTCTCTGCGGCGTCGTCGTTGTCGGCCAGGCCTTCGAGCATCGACAGCACGCGCTTGGTCGAGCCTTCGCGGATCGCCTTCACGTCGCGGCTTTCCTGCAGCAGCTCGCGGCTCACGTTCAGCGGCAGGTCGCTCGAATCGATCACGCCCTTGACGAAGCGCAGGTACACCGGCATCAGCGCCTCGGCGTCGTCCATGATGAA
>DAIMIM010000330.1:0-4081 GCA_036722755.1 Caldimonas sp.
GGCGGTGAATACGGCGGTGCCGCGACCTACGTCGCCGAGCATGCGCCGCACGGCAAGCGCGGCGCCTACACGTCGTGGATCCAGACCACCGCGACGCTCGGCCTGTTCCTGTCGCTGATCGTCATCATCGGCACCAAGTCCTTCCTCGGCGATGACACCTTCAACAACGGCTGGGGCTGGCGTGTGCCGTTCCTTCTCTCGTTGCTGCTGCTGATCGTCTCGATCTGGATTCGCCTCAGCCTGAACGAGACGCCGGCATTCAAGCGCATGAAGGAAGAGGGCAAGACCTCCAAGGCGCCGCTGACCGAATCGTTCGGCCGCTGGAGCAACGGCAAGATCGTCCTCCTGGCGCTGCTCGGCCTGACCGCCGGCCAGGGCGTCGTCTGGTACACCGGCCAGTTCTACGCGCTCTTTTTCCTGACGGCGCAGTTGAAGGTCGACGCGACGACGGCCCAGCTGATGATCGGCGCGTCGCTGCTGCTCGGCACGCCGTTCTTCATCATCTTCGGCACGCTCTCCGACAAGATCGGGCGCAAGCCGATCATCATGGCCGGTTGCCTGCTCGCGGCCCTGACCTTCATCCCGCTCTTCCATGCGCTGACCGATTCCGCCAACCCCGAGCTGGCGGCGGCGCAGGCGAAGAACAAGGTCGTCGTCCACGCCGATCCGGCGGAGTGCTCCTTCCAGGGCAGCCCGATCGCGCGCGAGATCGACTTCAAGTCGTCCTGCGACATCGCCAAGCGATTCCTGGCGCAGAGCTCGGTCAGCTACGACGACGCCGACTTGCCGGCCGGCACGCCGGCGACGATCACGATCGGCGACAAGTCGATGACGGCGCCAGCGGCGAATGTCGTCAACCAGAAGTTCGATGCTGACAGCGCCGGCAAGGTCGCCGCCTTCAAGAAGGACGTCGCCGGCAACCTGGCAGCGGCCGGGTATCCCGCCAAGGCCAAGGCGATCGATTTCATGGGCGGCCAGTGGTGGAAGACCGTCGGCATCCTCTGGATCCTCGTCCTCTTCGTGACGATGGTCTACGCGCCGATCGCAGCGATGCTGGTCGAGCTGTTCCCGACCCGCATCCGTTACACCTCGATGAGCCTGCCGTACCACATCGGCAACGGCTGGTTCGGCGGTCTGCTGCCGACCACCGCGTTCGCGATCGTGGCGTCGACCGGCAACATGTACAACGGGCTCTGGTACCCGATCGTCATCGCCGCGATGAGCTTCGTCATCGGCACGCTCTTCATCAAGGAAACGAAGGACGTCGACATCTACAAGCACGACTGACGCGCCTTGTCGCGAACAGGCCGGCCGCATGGCCGGCCTTTTTTTGCCCTGCTCAGGCGAACAGCGCGGCGTGCTCGCTGCGCAGCAGGTTCTTCTGCACCTTGCCCATGGCATTGCGCGGCAGCTCCGCGACGATGAAGCAGGCCTTGGGCACCTTGAAGTTGGCGATCCTGGCCTTGAGCGTTGCGATCAGGGCAGCGCCCTCGAGCGTCACGCCGGCCTTCGCCACGACGACGCCGACCACCGCCTCGCCGAAGTCGGCATGCGGCACGCCGACGACCGCGCTCTCGGCGACGCCGGGCAACTCGTTGATCACGCTCTCGATCTCCGCCGGGTAGACGTTGTAGCCGCCGCTGATGATCAGATCCTTGCTGCGGCCGACGATGGTGACGTAGCCCTCGGCGTCGAGCTTGCCGACGTCGCCGGTGCGAAACCAGCCGTCGCCGCTGAACTCTTCCTTCGTCCTTTCCGGCATGCCCCAGTAGCCGGCGAAGACGTTGGGGCCGCGCACCTCGATGCTGCCGATCTCGTTTGCCGGCACCTCGCCGGCGTGCTCGCTGCGGACGCGCAGGCCGACGCCCGGAAGCGGAAAGCCGACCGTGCCGCCTCGGCGCTTGCCGTCCTCGGGCCGATACGGGTTGGAGGTCAGCATCACCGTCTCGCTCATGCCGTAGCGCTCGAGGATGGTCTGGCCGCTGCGCTGGCGAAACGCATCGAAGGTCTCGATCAGCAGAGGTGCCGAGCCGCTGATGAAGACGCGCATGCCGGCACACGACTCGCGCGTCAGGCCCGGCTCGGCGAGCAGGCGCACGTAGAGCGTTGGCACGCCCATGAAAACGGTCGCGCGCGGCAGCAGCGCGGCGACGCGGCGCGCATCGAAGCGGCCGAGCCAGAGCATCTTCGCGCCGGCGAGAAGCGCGCCGTGCGACGCGACGAAAAGGCCGTGGACGTGAAAGATCGGCAAGGCGTGGATCAGCACGTCGCCGCCGCTGCCATCGGGTTGCGGCCGTCGCCAGCCCCAGTAGGCGTGCAGCGTGCGCGCATTCGAGAGCAGGTTGCCGTGCGTCAGCATCGCGCCCTTGCTGCGCCCGGTCGTGCCGCTCGTGTAGAGAATCGCGGCGAGCGCGTCGGCGCCCCGGCGCGCCGGCGCGTGGCTGTCGGCGAAATGGGTGGCGCGCTCGAGCAGGCTGCCGCTGCGGTCGTCGCCGAGCGTGAAGACGAAGCTCGTTCCGGCCGCGAAGGCGAGCTTCGACAGCCACGGGAAATCCTTCGGCGCGCAGACGAGCACGCCGGGCGTTGCATTGCCGACGAAGTAGGCGAGCTCGTCGCTGCGATAGGCCGTGTTGAGCGGCAGATAGACGAAGCCGGCGCGCAGCACCGCCAGGTAGAACAGCAGCGACTCGACCGATTTTTCGGCCTGCACGGCGATGCGCGCGCCGGCCGGCAGGTCGAGCGAGTCGAGCAGGTTGGCGAACATCGCCGTGGCGCGCTCGATGTCGCGCCACGTGTAGAAGAGCGGCGTGTCGCCGATCGTCTCGATCGCGGTGGCGTCGAGGTCGGCGGCGAAGCCCGCGCGCAAGGCGGTGAAGAGGTTCGAGTCCGGATCGGTCATGCCGCGATTCTTGCGCTGCCGCGCGCAGCGCGGCGGGAGGCGCGATTGTTCAGCCCGCCGAACGGCGTTCGATCTTCTACACTTCGCGCCCATCGAGCGGCCGGGTGTTCCGCCGCACAGGAGACAGCCCCATGAAGACTAGACTCGGCGCCGCGTTGTCGGCCGGTGTGTTCGCAGCGCTCGCGAGCGCATTCACCGTCGCGCCCGCCACCGCGCTCGCGCAGGGCAAGGGCGAGATCCGCATCGCCCACGTCTACAGCAAGACCGGCCCGCTCGAGGCCTACGGCAAGCAGACGCAGACCGGCCTGATGATGGGCCTCGACTACGCGACCAACGGCACGATGATGGTCGCCGGCAAGAAGATCGTCCTCATCGAGAAGGACGACCAGGGCAAGCCCGACGTGGGCAAGAGCCTGCTCGCCGCCGCCTACGGCGACGACAAGGTCGACATCGCGATCGGCCCGACCTCGTCCGGGGTGGCGCTGGCGCTGCTGCCGGTCGCCGAGGAGTACAAGAAGATCCTCCTGGTCGAGCCGGCTGTCGCCGATTCGATCACCGGCGACAAGTGGAACAAGTACATCTTCCGGACCGGCCGCAACAGCTCGCAGGACGCGATCTCGAACGCCGTCGCCGTCGATATCGACGGCGCGTCGATCGCCACGCTGGCCCAGGACTACGCGTTCGGCCGCGACGGCGTCAAGGCCTTCAAGGATGCGATCCACAAGGCCAGGATCGTCCACGAGGAATACCTGCCGCAAGCGACGACCGACTTCACCGCCGGCCTCCAGCGCGTCGTCGATGCGCTCAAGGACAAGCCGGGCAAGAAGGTCATCTTCGTGATCTGGGCCGGCGCGGCGCCGCCGTTCGGCGCGCTCGCCAATCTCGACCTCAAGAAGCGCTACGGCATCGACGTCGCGACCGGCGGCAACATCCTGCCGGCGATGGCCTCGTACAAGCAGTTCCCCGGCATGGAAGGCGCGACCTACTACTACTTCGGCATCCCGAAGAATCCGGTCAACGAGTGGCTGGTCGCGAACCACTACAAGCAGTTCAAGACGCCGCCCGATTTCTTCACCGCTGGCGGCATGTCGGCCGGCATCGCGCTGGTCGAGGCTCTCAAGAAGACCAACGGCGACACCAACACCGACAAGCTCATCAAGACCATGGAAGGCATGAGCTTCG
>DAIMIM010000331.1:0-4080 GCA_036722755.1 Caldimonas sp.
CTGTTGGCCGCCAGGCCGACAGCGGAGGACATGAACGGAGCCAGTCGCTCGACGCCCTCGGCAGCCACGCGGCAGCACGGCGGCCACGGAGAGTTCGATACGTTTGAATGCGGTTCGGTAGGAGTGGGCGGCGCCCGGGCCGTGTCAGCGGGCCGGCTCGATGCCGGCCCGGGCGAACGCGGCACGCGCCTGCGTGTCCTGCAGGCGCAGCATCAGCGTGGCGACGGCGTCCTTCACGGCGGCGTTCTGCACGGTCGAAGCGGCATAGGTCGTGGTGTTCTGGAGCGCCGCCGGGAGCGGACCGACGAGCCGCAGCCCTTGGTCCTCGAACAGGGCGATCTCGGTCATCGCCCCGAAGCCGAACTCGCGCGACGCGCTGCCGGCGAGCAGCCGCCGCATCACCGCGGCGCCGTCGTCCACGCGGACGGCGCGGGCGTTGACGGATTCGGCGACGCCGAGCGTCACCAGCATCTTCTCGACGTAGAGGCCGGTCGAGGCCCGGTTGAAGACCACGGCGTCGGCGCTCGACAGCTCGCGCTTCAATGCGTCGACGCTGGCGATGTCGGGCGTGCGGGCTGACGTGCGGACGGCGACGCCGATGCCGACCTTGCCGATCGTCACGCGCTCGGCGCCCAGCCTTCCCGCTCCTGCCAGCGCGTCGAGCACCGCCGGCGGCGCGATGACGATATCGAAGCCCGGATCGGCTGCGAGCCGCGCGGCGATCGCCGGCGCCGCCGCGTACTCGACCTGCACGTGGTGGCCCGTGCTGCGCTCGAAGTCGGCAGCGACCGGGCCGAGGCCGCGCTCGACCGCGCCTGCGCTCAGCACGCGGATGTCTGCCGCATTCGCCGGCGACACGATCGATGCCGCGACGAGGCCGATCGCCGCCAGGCCGAGCCGGATGCGCATGAGGATCAACTCGCCGCGCACCGTTGCCATGGCGGCGAGCTCATTGCGCATGCAGGTCGTGCGTCTTCAACCAGTCGAAGTACTCGGCGTACCAGAGCCGCGAATTACGCGGCTTCAGGATCCAGTGGTTCTCGTCGGGGAACCAGACGAGACGCGCGTCGATGCCGCGTGCCTTCAGGGTGTTGTAGTAGGCCAGGCCCTGCTGGTCGGGCACGCGATAGTCGAGCGCGCCATGGATCACGAGGGTGGGCGTGGCGAAGTTCTTGGCGAAGGTGTCCGGGCTCTGCGACTGCACCTTGGCCGGGTCGTCCCAGTAGTTCGCGCCGAGCTCCTTGGCGTGCCAGGTGTAGGCGTCGTCGGCGAACATGGCACGCCAGTCGAAGCAGCCGGCATGGCAGATGTAGGCCTGGTAGCGGCCGGGCTTCACGTGGCCATTCATCCACGCCACCATGTAGCCGCCGTAGCTGCCGCCGCTCGCGAAGACGCGTTTCCTGTCGACCCACGGTTGCTTTCTCAGCCAGTCGGTCGCAGCCTCGACATCCTGCAGCTCGAGCTCGCCCCAGCGGTGCGTGATGCTGTCGCAGAACGCGTCGCCGAAGCCGCTCGAGCCGTGGTAGTTGACGCAGGCGACGACGTAGCCCTGTGCCGCGAAGACCTGGTTGTTCCAGCGGTAGTGGAAGGTGTCGCCCGAGACCGAGTGCGGGCCGCCGTGGATGCTGTGCAGGACGGGCCAGGCCTTGCCCTTGCCGGCGACGAATCCGGGCGGATAGACGAGCCACATGTGCACGGGCTCGCCGTTGGCACCGGCGACGGTCTTTTCCTCGTGCGTCGCGAAGCGGTAGCCGGACAGCAGCGCATCGTTGAAGTGCTCGATGCGAAGCGCGGCGCCGCCGTCGCGACGCGCGTGGACGCGGACCGGGTGTTGCATCGCATCGGCGGCGCTGACGACCACGCCGCCGGCGATGTCGAAGGACTGGACCCAGCCGCCTTCGGCGGCGATGGCGGCGCTGCCGCTCTCGAGCGAATAGCGCCAGAGGTGACAGTGGGCACGGTCCTCCGCAGTGAAGTAGAGAGCCGCGCCATCGGCGGCCCAGCGCAGCGGCGCGTTGACCGAGCGGTCCCAGGCCGAGGTGAGCGTGCGCCATTTGCCGCCGCGCTCGAGCAAGGCGATGTTCGTGGGCGCGGTGTGCTTGCGTCCCATGTTCGAGGCGAGGAAGGCGATGCGGGCGCCGTCGGGGCTATAGCGCGGCGCCTCGAAGTCCCAGGCCGGGTCGAGCGCAATCGTCGCGATGCGGCCGGTGCGGACGTTGATCTCGGCGATCGCCTTGCGGTTGTCGAGACGCTTTTCCTGTGCCGGATCGAAGACGAAGGCGATGTGCCGGCCGTCGGGCGCGACGTCGAAGACGTTCGCATCGGGGTCCATGCGCTGCAGCTCGACCGGCATGCCCTCGAACAGATCGACGATGCTGCCGCTGGCGACGTCGAGCACGTGCAGGTGCGCGACGCGGCCCATCGGCAGGTTGCGGTCCCAGTGGCGGTATTGCGCTTCGGAGGTGACGTACGCGGTCTCCTTGCGCTCCTTCCACTCCTTCGATCGTTTTGCCTGGGCCTTGGCCCCTTTCAGGCCAGGCCAGACCCAGGCGACGAAGGCGATGCGCTTGCCGTCCGGGAACCACTTGAAGGCGTCGATGCCCGGTGCGAAGTTGCTGACGCGGCGCGCCTCGCCGCCGTCGGCGGCGATGACGTAGAGCTGCGCCGTCTCGTCCTTCTTGCCTTCCTGCTCGCGCTTGGCGAGAAAGGCGATCGAGCCGCCGCGCGGCGACCAGGCGGCCTGGCCGTCCTTCTCGCCGCACGCGGTGAGCCGGCGTGGCTCGCCGCCGAAGGTCGAGAGCAGCCAGAGGCTCGTCGCCGACGTGTTGTCCTGCATCGAATGGCGCGACAGCGAGCACGCCGCCTGGGCGCCGTCGGGCGACAGCGACACCGCGCCGACGCGCTCGATCTGCCAGAGCGCCTCGACGTCGAAATTCTTCTTGCGCCCGGCCATCTGCTCTCCTGTCGTGCCTTGCGGGACTTGTCGTGGCGAGGTCGTGCCGCGCCGCTCAGGCTGCGCTGCCGGCGCCCAGCCTCCAGCGCAGCTGGGCCTTGGCCTCGGGCCATTCGCCCGCGCTCATGCTGTACATCACCGTGTCTCGCACGGTGCCGTCGCGGCGCAGGCCGTGGTGGCGCAGGACGCCGTCGCGCCGCGCGCCCAGGCGCTCGATCGCGCGCTGGCTGGCGAAGTTGAAGTTGTCGGTGCGCCAGCCGACCAGCCTGGCGCCGAGCGTCTCGAACGCATGCGTCATCAGCAGCAGCTTCGCGCTGGCGTTGACGTGCGTGCGCTGGCGGCTTTTCGCGTACCAGGTGTAGCCGATCTCGAGCCGCTCGACCGCCGGGACGATGTCGTGGTAGCTCGACGAGCCGATCACGTCGCCGCTGGTCGCGTCGATGACGGCGAAGGCAAGCCGGTGGCCGCAGGCGTTGCCCTGCAATGCGCGCTCGATGTAGCCGCGCGTGTCGTCCGGGTCGGGCACGCTCGTGACGCGGATCGTCCAGAGCGCGCCATCGGCCGCGGCTCGCTTCAGGCCGTCGACGTGGTGCAGGCCGAGCGGCTCGAGGCGGACCCTATCGCCGACCAGGGTGACGGGCAGGACCGGCAGCACGCTATCTGTTGTGACGCTGCATGAAGACGAGCTTCTCGAACAGCGACACGTCCTGCTCGTTCTTCAGCAGGGCGCCGACCAGCGGTGGCACGGTGACCTTGTCGTCCTTGCTCTGCAGCGCTTCGAGCGGAATGTCTTCGGCGACGAGCAGCTTGAGCCAGTCGAGCAGCTCGCTCGTGCTGGGCTTTTTCTTCAGGCCGGGCAGGTTGCGTACGTCGTAGAAATTCTTCAGGGCGGCGCCGAGCAGCGCCTTCTTCAGGCCCGGGAAATGCACGTCGACGATGCGCTGCATCGTCTCGGCATCGGGGAACTTGATGTAGTGGAAGAAGCACCGGCGCAGGAACGCGTCGGGCAATTCCTTCTCGTTGTTCGAGGTGATGAACACGAGCGGCCGGTGGATTGCCTTGACGAGCTCGCGCGTCTCGTAGACGTAGAACTCCATCCGGTCGATCTCGCGCAGCAGGTCGTTCGG
>DAIMIM010000332.1:0-4076 GCA_036722755.1 Caldimonas sp.
CGCTTGCCGTGCTCGGCGAGGTGGTTGCCGTCGACACCGACAGCGCGCCGCCGCTGCACGCCGATTTCCGCGACGTCGATTCGCTTGCCGCACTGGTGCGGTCGGTGGCACCGGAGCTCATCGTCAATGCCGCAGCGCACACGGCCGTCGACAAGGCCGAGGCCGAGGCCGAGCTGGTCTTCGCGATCAACGCCACCGCCGTCGGCACGTTGGCGCGCGAGGCCGCGGCGCGCGGCGCCTGGCTGGTTCACTACAGCACCGACTACATCTTCGACGGCAGCGGAAGCACGGCGTGGACCGAAGAGTCGAAGCCCGCGCCGCTGGGCGTCTACGGCAAAAGCAAGGTCGCCAGCGAAGAAGCCATCCGCGCAAGCGGCTGCCGCCATCTCATCCTGCGCACGAGCTGGGTCTACGCGGCGCGCGGCGAGAATTTTGCGAAGACGATCCTGCGGCTGGCGCGAACACGTGAAGCGCTCGCGGTCATCGACGACCAGATCGGCGCGCCCACGGGCGCGGAGTTGCTCGCCGATGTCACCGCGCACGCGGCACGCATGGCGGCAGCGCGGCCGGAGCTGTCGGGCACGTACCACGCCGTCGCCGATGGCGAGACGAGCTGGCACGGCTACGCGGCGCACGTGATCGAATACGCGCGGCGCCATGGCGAGCAGATTCGCGTCGCCGCCGATGCGATCAAACCCATTCCCAGCTCGGCCTACCGGCAGGCTGCGCCGCGGCCGAAGAACTCCCGCCTCGACACCGCGAAGCTGCGCGACGCGTTCGGAATGCACCTGCCCGCCTGGCAGGTGGGCGTCGACCGGATGTTGAGCGAAGTGCTCGCCCCCAACGAAGCGCAGCGCACTTGAACGCAACGCAACGAACGATGAACGAAGCGACGACCCGCAAGGGAATCATCCTGGCCGGCGGCTCCGGCAGCCGTCTGCATCCGGCCACGCTGGCGATCAGCAAGCAGCTGCTGCCGGTCTACGACAAGCCGATGGTCTACTACCCGCTCAGCACGCTGATGCTGGCCGGTATCCGCGACATCCTGTTGATCAGCACGCCACAGGACACGCCGCGCTTCGAGGCGCTGCTCGGCGACGGCTCGCAATGGGGCATCCGTCTCAGCTATTGCGTGCAGCCCAGCCCCGACGGCCTGGCCCAGGCATTCATCCTCGGCCGTGATTTCGTCGGCGGCCAGCCGAGCGCGCTGGTCCTGGGCGACAACATCTTCTATGGCCACGATCTGCACGGCATGCTCGCGTCGGCCGCGGCGCGCACGACGGGCGCATCCATCTTCGCGTACCACGTGCACGATCCCGAGCGCTACGGTGTCGTCGCGTTCGACGAGCGGCGTCGGGCCTCGAGCATCGAGGAAAAGCCCGCGGCGCCGAAGAGCAACTACGCGGTGACGGGCCTCTACTTCTACGACGCCGACGTGTGCGACATCGCCGCCGGCATTCGCCCCTCGGCGCGCGGCGAGCTCGAGATCACCGACGTCAACGCCCACTACCTCGAGCGCGGCGACCTCAGCGTCGAGGTGCTGGGGCGCGGCTACGCCTGGCTCGACACCGGCACGCACGACAGCCTGCTGGAAGCGGGCCAGTTCATCGCCACGCTCGAAAAGCGCCAGGGCCTGAAGGTCGCGTGCCCGGAAGAGATCGCGTTTCGCGCCGGCTGGATCGACCGCGACCAGCTCCTCGCGATGGCCAAGCCGATGCTGAAGAACGGCTACGGCCAGTACCTGCTGCAGATCGCCAACACGCAGGTGTTCTGATGAAGGTGACCGCGACCGCCTTGCCCGGCGTGATGCTCATCGAGCCGACCGTGTTCGGCGACGCGCGCGGCTTTTTCTTCGAAAGCTTCAATCAGAAGGCGTTCGACGCGCTCGTCGGCTCGCCCGTGACCTTCGTCCAGGACAACCACTCGCGCTCGGCGCGCGGCGTGTTGCGCGGGCTGCATCTGCAGACCCCGCCGCATGCGCAGGGCAAGCTCGTTCGGGTGACGAGCGGCACGGTGTTCGACGTCGCGGCCGACGTCGACCCGGCGAGCCCGACGTTCGGCCGCTGGGTGGGCACCGAGTTGAGCGGCGACAACCATCGGCTGCTCTGGATTCCGGCGGGCTTCGCGCACGGCTTTCTCGTGCTGAGCGAATACGCCGACTTCCTGTACAAAACCACCGACTACTACGCGCCAGACGCCGAGAGAAGCATTCGATGGGACGACCCGACGCTGGCCATCCAGTGGCCCGACGCCGGCGTCGTCTGCACGCTCTCGGACAAGGACGCAAAGGCACCGCTGCTCGGTGAGGCGCCTGCGTTTCGCTGACAACGCCGGCTTGCATGCCCGATTGCGCGTGTCGCAGCGGCTACACTGCGAGCGTTCAGCCATTGAACACACGAGCCACCGCTTTGCATCCTGACTCCTCCGCTCCGGACGAAGACGCCGCCGTCGCCCTGCTGCGGCTCCTCGAGGAGCATCCCGAGTATTCGCAGCGGCAGCTCGCACGCGAGCTCGGCGTCAGCCTGGGCAAGACGCACTATCTGCTGAAGGCGCTTCTCGGCAAGGGCTGGGTCAAGGCGCAGAACTTCCAGCGCAGCGACCACAAGCTCGGCTACCTCTACGTCCTCACGCCTGCGGGGATCCGCCATCGCCTGCGCCTCACACAGGCCTTCCTGGCACGCAAGGAGACCGAGTACGTTCGACTCCGCTCGCAGATTTCGGCGCTCCGCAAGGAACTCGCCCACCAGGAGGGGTCGCAGCCGTGACGGGCGAGGCGACCGTCGTCGTTCCCGTGATCCTCGCCGGCGGCAGCGGCACCCGGCTGTGGCCGCTCAGCCGGGCATCGCATCCGAAGCAGTTTCTCGCGATCGGCGCAGGCAGCGGCGAGGAGACGTTGTTCCAGCAGGCGGCGCTGCGCGTCGCTCGCGTCGCCGGCCAGGGCATCGAGGTGCGTCCTCCGATCGTCGTCGCCAACGAGGAGCATCGCTTCACCGTCATCGACCAGCTGCGCGCTGCCGATATCGCGCCGGCCCGCGTCCTTCTCGAGCCCGTCGGCCGCAACACCGCGCCGGCACTGGCGCTGGCGGCGATCGAGGCAACTCGGGCGGGCCCCAGCGACGCGGATCCGATCCTCATCGTGACGCCCGCCGACCACGCCATCGCCGACGCACCGGCCTGCACGTCGGCGTTGCGACGGGCAGTGGCAGCGGCAACCGCAGGCGGCATCGTCGTCCTGGGCATCCGGCCTGATCGACCCGACACCGGCTACGGCTATGTGCGCTGCTCGCAAACTGCCGATGGTGGCGACGGCGCCGCGCTCCGTGTCGACGCCTTTGTCGAGAAGCCGGATCGGGCGACGGCCGAACGCTATCTCGCAGAGGGCGGCTACTACTGGAACAGCGGCATGTTCGTGCTGCGGGCCCGCACCTGGCTCGCCGCACTCGCCCGTTTTCGCCCCGACATCGCAGCCGCTGCGGAGGCGGCTGCGAAGCTCTCGTCGGTCGACGCTGCGTTCCTGCGCTTCGACGCCGGCGCATTCGCCGCGATTGCGGCGCAGAGCATCGACTATGCCGTCATGGAGCCGGCAAGCCGAAGCGGCTCGGGCATCGACGTGAAGATGGTGCCGCTCGAGGCCGGCTGGAGCGACCTGGGCGCCTGGGACGCCGTGTGGCAGACGGCAGACCGCGACGCTTCGGGCAATGCAACGCGTGGCGACGCGCTCGTCGCCGACTCCCGCAACACGCTCGTTCACGCGACCAGCCGCCTGGTCGGCGTGATCGGTCTCGACGACATCACTGTCGTCGAAACTCCCGATGCGGTTCTCGTCGCACACCGCTCGAAGAGCCCGGCGGTGAAGGAGCTGGTCGCGTCGCTGAGCACCGGCGGCCGCAGCGAGGCGAGCA
Source organism: Caldimonas sp. (assembly GCA_036722755.1). GTDB lineage: Bacteria > Pseudomonadota > Gammaproteobacteria > Burkholderiales > Burkholderiaceae_C > Schlegelella_A. The sequence goes on from DAIMIM010000332.1 coordinate 3,903, forward strand.
CGCACAGCCGCGTGCACCGCCCTTGGGGCTGGTACGAGAGCGTCGATCAGGGGCCGCGCTTCCAGGTCAAGCGCATCCTCGTCAAGCCCGGCGCGCGGCTCAGCCTGCAGATGCATCACCACCGCGCCGAGCACTGGATCGTCGTCTCCGGGACGGCGGAGGTGACCAACGGCG
>DAIMIM010000333.1:0-4069 GCA_036722755.1 Caldimonas sp.
TGAGCCGGGCGCCGATCAGCATCACCACGTCGGCCTCGGCGAGCACGTGCGAGCGGGTGGCCGAGGCCGACTGCGCGTGCGTGTCGGGCAGGAGGCCCTTGGCCATCGACATCGGCAGGTAGGGAATGCCGGTCTTCTCGATCAGGGCGCGGATGTCGGCATCGGCTTGCGCGTAGGCCGCGCCCTTGCCGAGCAGGATCAGCGGCTTTTTCGCTCCCTTGAGCAGGTCGAGCGCGCGCTTGACGGCGTCGGGCGCCGGGATTTGCCGGGGCGCCGGATCGACCACCTTGATGAGCGACTTCTTGCCGGCCGCCGCATCCATCGTCTGCGCGAACAGCTTGGCGGGCAGGTCGAGGTACACGCCGCCCGGGCGGCCCGACAACGCCGCGCGGATCGCCCGGGCGATGCCGACGCCGATGTCTTCGGCATGCAGCACGCGGTAAGCCGCCTTGCAGAGCGGCTTGGCGATCGCCAGCTGGTCCATCTCTTCGTAGTCGCCCTGCTGCAGGTCGACGATCTCGCGCTCGGACGAGCCGCTGATGAGAATCATCGGAAAGCAGTTGGTCGTCGCGTTGGCGAGCGCCGTCAGGCCGTTGAGAAAGCCCGGCGCCGACACCGTCAGGCAGATGCCGGGCTTTTGCGTCAGGAAGCCGGCCGCCGCCGCGGCGTTGCCCGCCTGTTGCTCGTGGCGAAACGAGATCATCCGCATGCCCGCCGCCTGCGCCTTGCGCGTGAGATCGGTGATGGGAATGCCAGGCAGGCCGAAGATGGTGTCGATGCCGTTGAGCTTCAGTGCCTCGATGACGAGGTGGAACCCGTCCGTCGTCTCGGCGACGCTCGTCGGCTTCGACGTGTCTTGGAGGGTCGAGGTCGCGCGGTTTTCAATGACAGAGGACATGGACTTTCCTGTTTGTGTGCACGCGTGCCGCGTCGTGTCTCTCGAGCGGTTGGCGCCTGCGCCGTTCGAGGCTCGGCAAACGACAAGCCGAGACTATGATGAGGTTGACCGCTGGATGGAATGACCGCGGTCAAGTTTCACGAATTTGCTGCCTGACCCATGACAAGCGTTGGAAACCATCCTGAGAGAAATGTCATCAAGCTTCAGTTGAAGCAGAACATCGTCCTTCAGGATCTGCAGGACGATGACCGGGCCGAGCTCGAGCCCTACCTGAGCATCAGCGAAGGCAACAAGGGTGACGTCCTGGTGCACCAGGGCGTGCGCGAGATGGAACAGTATTTCATCCTCGACGGCATTCTCAAGCGCGTGGTCGCCAACAGGGAAGGCAAGGAGATGATCCTGCACTTCGCCGACGGTGGCGAGATCGAAACGAGCTACGCGGCCTGGCGCCTGGGCACGCCGACGCCGTACGGCATCGTCTGCGTGACCAAGGCCCGCGTGGCGCGCATGCCGCTGGAGGCGTGGGTGGCGTTTCTCGATCGGCACGCCGGCGCCAAGCAGGTTTTCGAATACAACGTGATGCGCGTGATGAGCGAGATCATGGCGCACACCATCACGCTGCACCTTCTCGATGCACCGGGGCGCGTCAAGCGCTTCCTGAGGAAGCAGCCGCGGTTGCTCGACCGCATTCCGCAAAAGGAGCTCGCCTCCTACCTGAATCTCTCGGCCGAGACCTTGAGCCGGATGATGCACAGCGGGATCTTGTGACCGCAAGGCGCCCGGCACCGCTACGCAGGGGCGCAGCGGGCCCGGCACCGTCAACCTTCAGACGACCAACGAGGGGTCCGCGTTGGCCCTTTCGATGGTGCGCCGGCGCATCGGCGCAAGCACGAGCTTGGCGGCGATGCCGGCCGCGATCGCGATCACGGCCGTCACGATGAATACGCTGTCCCAGTTGCCGCCGACCACCATGAAGGAGCTCGCCGCCACGACCAGAGACGCAGTGCCCTTGGCCGTGTAGAGCGTTCCCGCATTCCCGGCCGCGTTCTTCACGCCGAAGGTGTCGGCACACAGCGCCGGAAAGATCGAGTAGATCTCGCCCCAGAACAGGAACACGAGCGGCGCGAAGGTGAGGAAGGCGTAGGGGTTGCGGCCGAACTCCATCAGGCCGAGCAGGGCCAGCCCTTCGCCGACGAACACGATCAGCATCGTGTTTTCCCGGCCGATCCGGTCGGAGATGAATCCGCACAAGGGCCGCGTGAAGCCGTTGGCAAGGTTGTCGATCGCCAGCGTCAGCGTCAACAGGGGCAAAGTGAGGCCCATGAAGCTGATCGGCAGCTTGCTCAGCCCGTAGTCCTTGGCGATCGGGCCGATCTGCGCGGTGGCCACCAGGCCACCCGCAGCGACGGCCACGAACAACGCGTAGGTGACCCAGAACACCGGCGTGCGCAACATCTGGGTCGGCGTGTAGTCGACCTTGCTCATGACGATCCGCGGCGGCACGACGATGCCGCTCGGAGGCGAGGGCTTCACCATGAACATGGCGATGACGAGAATGACAGCGCCCTGCAGGAGACCGAAGACGAGAAACGTCTGCTGGTAGCCGGACGACTGGATCATGCCGGCGATGGGAATGACGGTGAGCGCCGCTCCGGCGCCGAAGCCGGCCGCCGTCAGGCCGGCGGCCAGGCCGCGTTTGTCCGGGAACCACTTGAGGGCGTTGCCGACACAGGTTCCGTAGACGCAGCCTGCGCCCAGGCCCGAGACGATCGCCCCGGCATACAACTCCGGCAGCGACGTGGCGAACGAATTGATGACCCAGCCGAGGCCGGCGAGGATGCCCCCCGCGGCGATGACCGGCCGCGGGCCGAACCGGTCGACCAGCCATCCTTCCAGCGGCACCAGCCAGGTCTCGACCAAGACGAAGATCGAGAAGGCGAACTGCACGCCCTTCAGGCCCCATTGGTTCTTCGCCTCCATCGGCGTCACGAACAGGGTCCAGCCGTACTGCAGGTTGGCAACCATTGCCATGCAGAGGATTCCCATCACGAGCTGCGCCCAGCGATAGGACGGAGCGCGGATCACGGCGCCGGCGGGGAGGGCCGCGGCCGTTGCGGCGGATTGACGATTCATTTGTACCTGTCCTTGTCTCTTGCCAGGAAGTGCGGAGGGTGCTCGAACCCCATGCCGGCGCTTGCCGCTCGACGAGCGGGTGCGGCGATCAGCGGTTCGATCCATTCGACTGTCGAAGGGATCAGCGTCAAAACTCTTGACGCGGGTCAATTTCGAGGGAAACGGACATGCTCGTTGTCCCTATGAGGGACGAGCGCAACGATCCCCTGGAGCTAGACGCCAGCCTCGGCGATCTGCCGAAGCGCCTCCTCGAACACCTCGGACGGCTGGCCGCCCGAGATGAGATGCCGTCCGTCGATGACGATCGCCGGCACGGAATGGATGCCACGTTCCTGCCAGAAGCGCTCGCGCTCGCGCACGTCGTCGGCGTAGTCGTCCGAATCGAGGATGGCGCCGGCGCGGCCGGCGTCGAGACCGACCCCGTCCGCGGCGCGCAGCAACACGTCGCGGGCCCCCGGATTTTCGGCGTTCGTGTGATACGCGCCGAGCAGCGCGTGCTTCAGGGCGCGCTGCTTGTCGGCGCTCTCGAGACCGGCCCAGTACAGCAGACGATGCGCATCGAAGGTGTTCCACACGCGCGGCCTGTCGCCGAACGTGAAGCCGACCGCTGCGCCTCGCTCGCGCAACGCGGCACGCGACTTCGCCAATTGCTCCGGCGGCGCGCCGTACTTGCGCGAGAGATGCTCGGTGGCGTCCTCGCCTTCGGGCGGCATGGCCGGGTTGAGCTCGAAGGGCTCGAAGTGCAGCTCGACCGGAATCGACGCGCCGACATTGGCGATCGCCTTCTCGAGCGAATGCAGGCCGACCGCGCACCACGGGCAGGCGATGTCGGAGATGAAATCGATCTTCATGGCGATGAGCGGCGAGTCGTGCGGCGCAGTCTAGCGGCGCCGATGGCGGGCGATGCGATTCGCGGGTCTTTCGCGACGACTGCACGAGCGAGCGAGGGCGTCCCTAGAATGCTCGGCTCTCCTGCTGAAAGACCCTCCCGATGAGTTCCGGCGTCATCCGCATCCGCGGCGCGCGACAGCACAACCT
>DAIMIM010000334.1:0-4067 GCA_036722755.1 Caldimonas sp.
GCCCAAGCTGCGCAGCGCCGAGGTGCGCAGCGTTGGCGTCTTCACCAGGTGGTAGTTGATGTGGCGCGACGGCAGCGCATAGATCGGCAAGGCGTTGCGTTGGCCGCCACCGGCCGGCAGGGGCGAGTCGCGCAGCATGGCGAGCGGAGACGGCGGTTCGCGCAGGGCAGCCGCCAGGCAGCTCAGTCCCGCCACCAGACCAGGTCGTTGCAAGTGGCTGTAGCTCCAGCCGTCGTGCTGCCAGCGCACGATTCGGCCCTGGCCGTCGAGCCCGGCGGCAATGCGCACCGACATAGCCGAGCCGAACGGCGACCACGCGAGCTCGTCCTCGCGCGACCATTGCAGCCGCACCGGGCGGCCGGCAGCACGGGCCAGGAGGGCGGCGTCGACGGCGGCGTCGTCGGCGCCGTTGTGGCCGAAGCAGCCGGCGCCGTCGGCGTGGGTCACGGCAATCTGTTCCGGTTCGATGTCGAAGAAGCGAGCCAGCTCGCATCGCAGCGCGAAGCTGCCTTGCGTGTGTGAGCAGACGGTGAGGTATCCGCCGTCCCAGCGCGCCAGCGCGCACGAAGGACCCATGGACGCGTGCGCGAGGAAAGGCCGCGAGTAGTCGGCCTCGAAGCGCTGTGCGACAGAAGTCTCGTCGACACCCGCGCAGGTTGCGTCCACCACACTGTGATCACTGGGCAGGGTCCGCAGCCAGCTCTGGTCAGTCGTGGATACGGGCAGGTTCTCACTGTTGCCTTTGCTCCACTCCAAGGCCTGCTGCAGCGCGGCGCTGGCCGCAATGGCCTGCTCTTCGCGCTCGGCCGCTACCGCGATGTAGCGGCCGTCGACGTGCAGCGTGTGCACCCCGGGCAGAGCGCGTACCGCTTGTAGCGTCGCGGCGCTGACTGCTCGCAGGCGCGCGCCGGCAGACGGCGGCCGCACAACGCGACCGTGCAGCATGCCAGGCCATTCGATATCGTGGATGAAACCGGCACCGAAGAGCTTGCGCAAGAGATCTGGGCGCTGCAGGCTGGTCCCGGCGAGGCGGCGCATCGCTGAAGGCTTGGGCGCGACGTCGCCGCGTGCCGGGCGGTCCAGGTCGACGTCGAGCGCCAAGTCGGCGTACCCGACCGACGGGCCGCCCGCTGCCGCGCAGAAGCGGCCGTCGGCCACACGCACCGTGTCCACCTCAACCGCCAGCCGCCGCGCTGCCGCCTGCACGAACAACTGACGCACTTCGGCGCAGATGCACCGCAGCGCCATGGCACCGACTTGCGTGGAGTTGCTCCCGACCGTCAACCCTTGGTCAGGGCACAGCGCCGTGTCGCCGACGCATAGCCGGATCGCAGACGGCTTCACGTCGAGCTCGTCGGCCGCGATCTGCAACTGCGTCGTCCAGATCCCCTGGCCGAGCTCGACCTTGCCCGCGTAGACCTCGATGCAGCCGTCCTCGGCCACTCTCACCCAGCGCGACAGCACCGGGTTGCTCGCGATGTCCGGCGGCAGCGCCGGCGCGGCAACAGGCAGATCAATCATGACGAGGCCGGCGCGAGTCCCAACGCCCGCCGCGCCGCCTGGAGGATGCGCCAGTGGGTACCGCAGCGGCACAGGTGGCGCGACAACGCTGCCATCAGCGCTGCATCGCTCGGAACGACGTCTTGCTGCTGCAGCCCAGCCACCGACATCATGATGCCGTTGATGCAGTAGCCGCACTGCGCAGCCTGGAGGTCGATGAAGGCCTGCTGCACAGGGTGCGGTCTCTCGGGCGTTCCCAGACCTTCGACGGTGGTGACCTCGTGACCCTGCACTGCCCACATGGGCGTGTCGCAGCTATTCACAGCACGACCATCCAGTAGCACCGTGCAGCTGCCGCAGGCTCCGGCACCGCAACCGAAGCGCGTGCCCTTGAGTCGCAAGTCGTTGCGCAATACATAGAGCAACATCGTGTCGGCGTCGACCGTGGCGCTGGCGGCGCGGCCGTTGACGCGGAAGGGAATGGCTTGCGCCGGCATTTCAATGCTGGTCTGAATGCTTGGCTGACGCGCTCCAGCCCGGTGTCTTCGGCGGCCGGGAGGCATTGCGGCCGAGGATGCGTTCACGGTGGGACTCGCCGATGCCACACCGGATCTCGACCGGGCTCGCCAGATCGTCGTCGGGCATGTCGTAGGGACTGGCTGGCTTCAAAGATGCGGAGCGGCCCACTGGCCAGAGTTGCCCAATGGCGCCGGGACAGCCTAGCGTGGCGGCAGTGTCAGCGACGGCCCGTTGCAAGTTGCGTCGTGGCATGTCAGTCCCTCAAGCACAAACGCGGCCAACAGCCTAGCACCTTGCGGATGGGCGGTGAAGTCGCTACCTCTCGAACGCCACGCGTCGAAGCGGGCGGCCGAAGCTCACATCCTTGGTCTAGACTGCGTCGATGCCCAACGCCGATACGCGCACGCCGCAGCGCCCCTCGGTCCAGGTCGCGGTCGTCATGGAACGCGAGACCGCGCCGAACCAGTGGCAGGACTGGCGATTCAGGATCACCGAAGTCGTGCTTCACGAAGACGCATTCGGCAGCAGCGCGCGCGTGCTGCGCGACGACGGCAAACGCCGCCGGACGCTGCATCCGGGCTTCACGCTGGAACTGTTTGCCGATCAGGGCGAGGGGTACCACCTGAACCTGACCTCCGGCGCGCCGGTGTGGTTCGTCGTCTGGCGCATCGACGACGACGATCCGTCGCAGGCGTGGCCCGAGACGGTGAGCCTCTCGTACAACGAGGCGGGCCGCTGGCTCGACGCGCAGGAGCGGGTCGACAACGTGCCGCTGCAAGCCGAGCTGGTCGCGTGGCTGCAGGCTTATGCCGACGAGAACTACCGGCCGGAGCCCAAGAAGCGCAGGCGCCCGCAATCGTTCGTCTCTCCCGATCAGCGGTCGTGAGCGACACGTCCGCCGAAGGCTTCCTGTCACGCTGGTCCAAGCGCAAGGCGCGGGCTCAGGGCGGCGGCGGCGCCGAACCGGCGATCGAGCCGCCGCAAGCGGCCAGCGACGCAGCGCCGGAACGCGAGGCTCCCACCGAAGCGCCGCCCGCACCGATCGAAGATCGCGTCGTGTTGCCGACGATGGACGATGTGGGCTTGCTGACGCGCGGCTCCGATTTCTCGCGGTTCGTCGGTGCGGGAGTCGATCCGGGCGTCAGCAACGCGGCGATGAAAAAGCTCTTCAGCGACCCCCGCTACAACGTCATGGACGGCCTCGACACCTACATCGACGACTACGGCAGGCCCGACCCGATTTCGCTGTCGACCTTGCGCCAGATGCATCAGTCGAAAGCCCTCGGGCTGTTCGACAACGACATCGACGACGCGGCCGCTGCCGCGGCGCTGCCGGCTCGCGGCACCGGGCCGCCCGAGCCGGCGCTGGCCGAGCCGGCCGACTTTCAAGACCCTGCAGGGCCTGCCTGCACAACAGAAGCCCATCCCGATGACGACGCTGATCTGCGATTGCAACAAGACGATGCCGCTCGACGGCCCGGCGCTGGCCCGAGCGCTGGGGCCTGAGGCGTCGCGCGGCCTCGACGTCGTCCACTCGACGTTGTGTCGGCGCGAGGCGGGCGCCTTCCAGCGTGCCGCGCGAGACGGCGACGAGCTGATCGTCGCCTGCACGCAGGAGAGCCGTCTCTTCCTCGAGCTCGCCGCTGCCACCGAAGGCGCGCGCGGGCAGGCAGAGCGGCCGATCCGTTTCGTCAACGTACGCGAAACCGGCGGCTGGTCGAAGGACGCCGCGGCGGCAACGCCGAAGATCGCCGCACTGATCGCCCTGGCCCGGTTGCCCGAGGCCGAGCCGGTGCCGACGGTGTCCTATGCCTCGGCCGGGCGCGTGCTCGTGATCGGCAGCGCCGACCGCGCGATCCGCGCTGCGGCGCTGCTCGTCGACAAGCTCGACGTGAGCGTGCTTCTGCCGAGGCCCGGCGGCACCTTGCCGCAGGCGCGGACGATGGCCGTGCACACCGGCCACGTCACGCGCATCGCCGGCTGGCTCGGCGCGTTCGAGGTGAGCTGGTCGAGCGGCAATCCGATCGACGCCGACCTGTGCACGCGCT
>DAIMIM010000335.1:0-4057 GCA_036722755.1 Caldimonas sp.
ATCGGAGCGGCCCGACTGGACGAGGGCCTTGAACAGCGGCCGCCCCTTGCCGCTCGGCGTCGGATCGCTGGCCCGTTCGCTCGCGATCGCCGGCGCCAGGGGCGCGACGTTCAGCACGTAGGCTTCGCTGCCGATCGCCTCGTAGCGAGTCCCGGCCGGCGCCGAAGCGACGAGCAGCTCGACGACCGAGCTCGCCGTCTCGCCGGGGCGCTGGTCGGCGACGCCGTGGACGACCACCACGGCGACGCGGCGCGCTTCGCTCGTCCCTGTGTGCATCGACTCCCGCCTTCGGAGGTTGTGACGCGGCCGCTTCGATGCGAGACTGCCGCACGTGCTGCCAGCGTCGCCAGGCCGCGACCAGCGTCAATCATCCCATGCCGTCCAGACCCCGCTCCGATTTCGAACCCGCCGGCGCGCCCATCACCGACGACGATTCCAAGGCAAGCATCACCCTCATCCTGAACCGGGCCCTGGCCGGCGACGACGCGTCGCGGGAGCGTGTCTATGCGCTGCTCTATGCCGAGCTGCTGCGGCTGGCGCGATCGCACCTCTCGGGCTCGGCCGCGATCTCGCTCAATCCGTCGGCGCTGGTCCACGAGGCCTATCTGCGCATGCTGCGTCGCGAAGCCACGCCGGTGCGCGACCGGCGCGCCTTCTTCGCCTACGCCTCGACGGTGATGCGCAGCGTGCTCGTCGATCACGTGCGCGCCGGCGCCGCCGACAAGCGCGGCGGCCTCTTCACGCCGGTGACGCTGACGACCGGCGTGCTCAACAGCGTCGCCGCCGAGGAAGACTTCTCGCGGCTGAACGACGCGCTCGACGCCTTGCGCAGCGTCGACGCGCGCGGCTTTCGCGTCGTCGAGATGCGCTACTTCGCCGGCATGACCGAAGAAGACATCGCCGGCGAGCTCGAAATCTCGGTGCCGACCGTCAAGCGCGACTGGCGCAAGGCGCGCGCCTTTCTCTTCGAGCAGCTGCGCTAGGGCCTGTCAACGCGACATGACGGAGGCGCAGCAGCCGCAGGAATGGGCACAGGCCATGGCGGCGTTCGACGCCTGGACGGAGCTGCCCGAGGCAGAGCGCGCGGCCTGGCTCGACTCCATGGCGCAGGCGAAGCCCGGGTTGCACGCCCGCGTCGCGTCGCTCATCCGTGCCGATCAGGAAGCCGAAGGCGAATCCTTCCTCAGCCCCGGGATCACGCCGGCGGGCCTGCCCGCGAGCGGGATGGAGGGACGACAGCTCGGCCCGTGGCTGATCGAGCGACTGATCGGCAGCGGCGGCATGGGACAGGTCTGGCTGGCCCGCCGCACCGACGGCCTCTACGACGGGCAGGCCGCCATCAAGCTGATGCGCCTTCCGTCGGCCGACGCCGGCGCCGACGAACGCTTCGCTCGCGAAGGCCGGCTCCTCGGTCGCCTCAACCATCCGAACATCGCGCGCCTGCTGGACGCGGGCGTCACCCCATCGGGCGAGCGCTACCTGGTGCTCGAATACGTCGAGGGCGAGCGCATCGATCGCTGGTGCGACGAGCACCGCCTCACGATCGCGCAACGCGTCGCGCTCTTCGTGGCAGTGTGCCGCGCGGTATCGCACGCGCACGAAAACCTCGTGGTGCATCGCGACCTCAAGCCGTCGAACATCTTCGTCAGCGAGGACGGCGACGTGAAGCTGCTCGATTTCGGCGTCGCCAAGCTGATCGAGGGCGACGCGGGCGAATCGACCGAGCTCACGCGCGAGGCTGGCGCCGCGATGACGCCGCAATATGCCGCGCCTGAACAGCTGTGCGGCGGCGCGGTCTCGACGGCGACCGACGTGTACGGCCTCGGCATGGTGCTCTACGGGTTGCTCAACGGCTCTCGTCCCTACACGGCCGCGCCGCGTCCCGGTGACGTGTCGCGGCCGTTGTGGAGCCTGCCGGCCGACGCCGCCGCTGCCGAGCAGGTGGCCGCGCAGCGCGACACCAGCGCCCAGGCCCTGCGCAGAGCGTTGCGCGGCGACCTGGCCGTCGTCGTCGCCAAGGCGATCAAGCCCGACCCCGCCGAGCGCTATCGCGCCGTGCCCGATTTCGCCGACGATCTGGAGCGCGTCCTCGTGCGGCGGCCGATCACGGCCCGGCCCGACAGCACCGGCTATCGCCTGCGCCGCTACCTGCAGCGACACGCCTTCGGCGTCGCGACCGCTGCGGTGCTCACGCTCAGCATCGTCGCCGGCGTTGCCGGCACGCTGATCAAGGAGCGCGAAGCACGCCGCCAGGCGGAGCGCGCGGTCGCCGTGAAGCGCTTCCTCCTCGACATGCTGCAGCAGGCACGCACCTCGGTGCAGAGCGGGGGCGTGCAGGTGCGGGAGGCGACCGTCAACGAGATGGTCGCGGCCGGCGCTGACCGGATCGGCAAGTCGTTCGCGAGCGAGCCCGAGATCCGCGATGAAGTATTCGGTGTCATCGAGGAGCTCTACTCGGACGCATTCGATCCGAAGCGGGCGCTTGCCTTGGCGCGGCAGCGTCTCGACGCCGCCCGAGCCGCGTTCGGACCGATCGACCCACGAGTCGCGCCGGCCCAGGTCGCGCTGGCGAGCTCGCTCATCATCGTGGGAGAGCTGCCCGAGGCCGAAAAGGTGCTGAGCCAAACGCAAGCGCTGCTCGACCGCGCCGGCGACGACACCTCGCTCACCCGCGCGAGCCTATTGCGCTGGCAGGGAATCGTCGTTCTGCTCACCGAGGCCAAGCCCGAATGGCACGCGCATCCCCTGCGCCGCGCCGTCGAGTTGCTGCGCGCGCGCTATCCCGACGACGACGAGCTCCTCGAGAGCCTGGTCTCGCTGCCTAGCGAGGCCTGCCGCTACGGTGAACCGGCCGAGGCCGTCGCCGCGGCAGAAGAGCTCTACCGGCGAACCGTGAAGCGCTACGGCGCCGACAATCTCTTCATCGACACTGCCGCCTTGCTGCGCGGACAGTTGCTACTGAAGACCAACCATCCCGGCGAAGCGCTGCCCATTCTCGAGCAGGCCCGCGACAACCTGCGCCGCCACGTCGGTCCCGGGAACCAGAACGTGCTGCTTGCCGATCTCGAGCTAGCCGAGACCTATCGGCTGCTGGGGCGGGAAGACGACTCCGAGCGGAGCTTCGCAGCTGTCGAAGAAGCGATGCGTCGCGACCACCCGGGCGATCAAGCGGTCGCGCGCATGGTGAACTCGACGCGCGACGACCTGGCCAGGCTCAAGGCCGGCGAGACGCTGCATCGCTGCGGGCCTTGATCTTTCGAGCCTGATTTTCGCGATCTCGGCGCAAGCCCGTGATCCCTTTTCCGGCGCGTTCTCGTCTTTGACTCCAGGTGCTGCGCGAATCGACGCGGCCCGAGGAGGCTTCGATGGATTCATGTCTGTTTCCCGTGGCGCGCGGCCGCGGCGAGGTGGTCGGCATCGTCGAAGCGATCGGCAGCGGGCGAATCCGACCCTTCACCGGGCGGGCGGAGCTTCTCGGCTTGCTCGGCCTGCAACCGCTGCGGCGCCAGCAGGCGCAACCCTCTGAGGGGAAACCCCCGTGATCCCTTCCAAGACCGGAATCCGTCTTTCATTTCGAAGGCTGCGCGAGCTCATCGCGCGAGGAGCTCTCATGCGTGTCCATGTGCGTTGTCTTGCGGTCTGTGCGGCGGTTCGCACGGCCACTTTTCTTGCCGTCGGCGGCTGCGTCTTTACGATGGAACGTTCTGCGAGTCGATATGGCGTGGGGAGGATTTCCATGCTCAACGCCCTCGTGCAACGCGCCGCGACGCTTGTCGCGGCGACCCTAGCGCGAATTCGCGGTGCGGCTGATCCCTTTTCGATCCGGTTCGCGTCTTTGTCATCAGCAAGCCGTGCGGGCGTCGCGCGGCCGAGGAGACCATCGATGCAGATCCGATCCAGCCTGGCCGCCGTGCGCAACGCGCGCTTCCTGTGGGCAGCAACCATGCTTTTCTCCGCCGCCGCTTCGGCACCCGCCGCGGCCGCCGATTTCGCGATCGGCGTCGGCGGCGGCATCGGCGCCGCCGACGGCCGCGTCGACTGCGTCTCGTCGTTGCCC
>DAIMIM010000336.1:0-4055 GCA_036722755.1 Caldimonas sp.
ACGATCCGCGCATGCCGACGATCGCGGGGCTGCGCCGCCGCGGCTACACGCCGGAATCGATCCGCATGCTGTGCGAGCGCGCCGGCACGAGCAAGGCCGGCGGCTGGACCGACTACGCGAGCCTCGACATCGCCTTGCGCGACGACCTCGAAGGCAAGGCGGCGCGGGCGATGGCCGTGCTCGATCCGGTTCGGCTCGAGCTCGCCAACTGGGCTGCGCTGTTCGGCAGCGACGCGCATCGCGAGGATTGCCATGCGCCGATGCATCCGCAGCGGCCCGAGCTCGGCGAGCGCCGCTTCTCGCTCGGCCCGGTCGTCTGGATCGAGCGCGACGATTTCGCCGCGGTTCCGGCGAAGGGATTCTTCCGGCTCTTCCCGGGCAACCGGGTGCGCCTCAAGTACGGCTACATCGTCGAATGCACGGGCTTCGAACAGGATGCCGCGGGCCGCATCGTCAAGGTCATCGCCCATGTCGTCACCGACACGAAGAGCGGCACGCCCGGCGCCGATGCGGTCAAGGTCAAGGGCACCATCACGTGGGTCGGCGCCGACGATGCGGTGGCGGCCGAGGTGCGCCTCTACGACCGGCTATTCACCGATCCGCATCCCGACGCCGGCGACAAGGACTGGAGGGCCAGCCTCAATCCGGACAGCAAACGCATCGTCCGGGGTGTCGTCGAGCCCTCCCTGGCCGATGCCGGCGCCGACGTCCGGTTCCAGTTCGAACGGCACGGCTACTTCGTCACCGACCGGCACGATCACACGCCTTCACATCCCGTCTTCAGCCGCATCGCGTCGCTGAAGGACACGTGGGCGCGTTAGCCCGACAGCCTCGACACGCAGGGCCGACATGAGACACATCGCCTTCTTTTCCGCTCGCACGCTCGCCGCCCTGCTCGTCGGCGTCGCCTCGCTCGCCGCGTCGGCGCAGACGGCGATCGCGCCCCGCCCCAAGGTCGTAAATGCGCCGACTGCGGCGAGCGGCGTGACGACGCCGAGCGGGCTCGTCTACCGGTCGCTGCGCGAAGGCAAGGGCGCGAGCCCGACGGCAGCCGACACGGTCAAGGTCAACTACCGCGGAACCTTCCCCGACGGCCGCGAATTCGACAGCTCCTACTCGCGCAACGAGCCGACGACCTTTCCGCTCAACCGCGTCATCAAGTGCTGGACCGAAGGCGTGCAGATGATGAAGCCCGGCGGCAAGGCGGAGCTCATCTGCCCGCCGCAGATCGCCTACGGCGAGCGCGGCGCGGGCGGTGTCATTCCGGCGAACGCGACCCTGCATTTCGAGATCGAGCTGCTCGAGGTGAACCCGCACTGAGCGGCGGCGCGACGCGGCCAACGACATGCGCGGCGCCGCCTTCCGGCATCGATCCGCCACGGCGCTGCTGGCGGCGGCGCTGGCGGCCTGCGGCGGTGGTGGCGGCGGCAGCGATGCCGGCGGCAGCGGCACGGTCCCACCGCCGGGGTTGCGCGACACCACGCCCTACTCCGTCCTCGCCAGCGCCGCGCTTTCGTCGGCCGATGAGGGCGCGGCGGTGACGGCGCACAGCGTCGTCATCGGCGGCACCGCGATCGCCTACACGGCGACGGCCGGCCACCTCACCGCGAAGGCGCCGACGGCCGGCACGCCCGAAGCGTCGATGTTCTACGTCGCATACACGGTGCCGGCGCGGGCCGGCGCGACGCGGCCGATCGTCTACTTCTACAACGGCGGCCCCGGCTCGGCGACGGTCTGGCTGCATCTCGGCTCGTTCGCGCCGCGACGCATCGTCACCAACGATCCGTCGCTCGACGTTCCGCAACCGTTTCAGCTCGTCGACAACGCCGAAAGCCTCATCGACGTCGCCGACCTCGTCTTCATCGATGCCGCGGGCACCGGCTATTCGGAGGCGATCGCGCCGTTCAACAACCAGAGCTTCTGGGGCGTCGACGCCGACGCGGCCCTGATGCGCGACTTCATCGCCCGCTATGCCGCGGTCAACGCGCGCCAGGTCTCGCCGACCTACCTGTTCGGCGAGTCGTACGGCACGACCCGCTCGGCGGTGCTCGCGCACCTGATGGCGGCGGCGGCGATGCGCCTCGATGGCGTCGTGCTGCAGTCGTCGATCCTCGACTACAACGCCAATTGCGACGTGTTCGCGCCGGGCACGCTGAGCTGCGCCGGCAGCTTTCCGAGCTACGGAATGATCGGCGCCTGGTTCTCGCTGACGAATCCGGTGCCGGGCGACGTCGATCTCTACGCGTCGCAGCTGCGCGACGTGGCGACGACGAGCTACGGGCCCGCCGTGGCGGCATTCATCCTGTCGGGAACGCAGCCGTCGCCGACGCTCCTCGGCCAGCTCATGAACCTGACCGGCGTGCCATCGTCCCTGTGGGCAACCCATCTCGACCTCGATGCCGACACGTTCCGCAGCAGCCTGATTCCCGGCAAGCTGCTCGGCCGCTACGACGCCCGCATCGCCGCGCCGAACGGAACGGCCGCGGCCGCCAGCGGCGACCCGTCGTCGGCGGTCATCAGCGGCCCGTTCGCGGCGGCAGCGACCAGCCTGTTCGCCGACGAGCTGCAGTACACGGCGACCGCGAGCTATGCGCTCCTGTCCGATGCGATCGATAGCTGGAACTTCAGCCACGACGGCCGTGCCTTGCCCGACACCATCCCCGATCTCGCCGCCGCTTTCGCCACCGCGCCCGCCCTGCGCACCTTGTCGCTTGCCGGCTACCACGACCTGGCCACTGCGTTCCATCAGACCGAGCTCGATCTCGCGCGCCTCGGCACGCAGCCGCGGCTGACGCTGCATACCTACCCGGGCGGACACATGATCTATCTCGACGACACGTCGCGGCCGCGCATGAAGGCCGATGTCGCGGCGTTCATCACCGGCCCGCCGACGGCCGCGGCGGCCGCAGCGCCATCGGCAGAAGCGTTGCCTGCGTCGCGCCCCATCGACGCACCGACCACCACCGCGCATCGAACGGATGCGCCGACACCGTCGGCTCGCGTCGATCGCCACGCGCTGGCACAGGGCGGCGATCCGTATCTGCCGCCCACGTTGCGCGTGGCGCCACGCACGGCATCGCCGCGCGGCGCAGCGCTGAAGACGCTCGTCGATCGCAAGATCGCCGAGCGCCTGGCCGACCCTTACCGGTAGACCTGCTCGCCGCGGTTGCTCTTCCAAGAATTCTCGAAGTAGCTCGCGTCTTCGTCGCTGCGCGGGCGCACGGCCATCAGGATGCCGCCATCGCGAATGCCCTTGTCGTACTCCTTGACGCGCTCTTCCGGGATGCCCCAGCCGATCAGCGCGCCGACGATGCCGCCGGTCGCGGCACCGGCGCCAGCGCCGGCGATGGCCGCCGCAAGCGGGCCGGCGATGACGAGGCCGAGGCCCGGCAGCGCGATGGTCGTGCCGACCGCGGCGATGGCCGCGGCGATCGCGCCCAGGCTGCCGCCGATCGCACCGCCGATGCCGGCGCCTTCGGCTGCCTTGTTGCCGAGCTCGGTCTCGCGGCCGGCAGTGCTCTCGAAGTGGCGCTTGCGCGTGTCGTCGGACATCACGAGGTTGACATCCTCACGTCCATAGCCCCGGTCCGAGATCGACTGGAAAGCGCGCTCGGCGCTGTCGCGGTCGCGGAACAAGCCGGTGACCAGGGGTTTCGTTGTCGTCTGCATTGCATTCGCTCCTGAGTGGAAGAGATGCAGCGAGCATGGCGGCCGATGCAGCAACGGCGAAGCGGCATGCGCCGCCCTGGCGAGTCGTCTGAGCGCCGCAGCGACCGTCGGGCGGCTCCTACACGGCCCGACCCGGCGACGGGCGCACCCAAGCGCATTCGAACGCGATAGAACGCATCGCGCTGCCGCGTGGCTGCCGAGGGTATCGGGCGACTGGCTCCGTTCATGTCCTCCGCTGTCGGCCTGTCGGCCGACAGCTCCTCCTTTACTTCACTGCGCCAGTCACCCGATACCCTCGGCAGCGGACCATCAGCGCACGGGGATGTCCCGGGTGCTAGCGCTGGTGCCACGAGCGCTGCGGCGGGTCGCTGTGTGGAGTGAAGTAA
>DAIMIM010000337.1:0-4030 GCA_036722755.1 Caldimonas sp.
TCCTCGAGCGTGATCATCGGCAGGTAGATGTCGTGCTCCTCGAAACGGAACAGCGACGTCGGGTCGTGCATCAGCACGTTGGTGTCGAGGACGAAGAGCGTGGTCGGGCCAGTGCCGCGTGGCTTCTTCTGGCGTTCGGGGCGGGACAGCGAGCGGACCACTGCCGGCGTCGGCGCCGGCGCAGCGGCGACGACGGGCGGCAGCGGCGCGGGAAGCGCGACATCGTCCCGTAGCTCCAGCAGCGCCGGGGCGACAGGCTCCGCAGCGGGCCGCTCGCGCCGGGCCCGTTTGGCCGCGGCACCTGCACCCTGTGTCTCGAATGCCTCGCGGCTCAGGAGATCGGCGCGCTTGGCCGGGGGCTTGGGCAGGGGCATGGGAGTCTCGATCGGTGAACGGCGGCTTGGGAGAGCCGGCGCGGATGCAGGGTGCGGCGAGAAGAAGCGCTGGAGGGCGTGCGCATGGCGCGCGACGCGACCTGACTCAGCCGGCTTTCTTGAGCGCCTTCACAGCCTTCAGGACTTCTTCGACATGGCCCGCGACCGTGAGGCCGCGCCACTCGGAGCGCAGGACGCCGCTCGCATCGATGAGAAAGGTGCTGCGCTCGATGCCCTTGACCTTCTTGCCATACATGATCTTGTTCTTGACCACGCCGAACATGTGGCAGAGCTTTTCCTCGGTGTCGGCGATCAGCTCGAAGGGCAACTCGAGGTTGGCCTTGAAGCGGTCGTGCGAGGCCATGTTGTCGCGCGAGACGCCGAAGAGCACGGCGCCGGCCTTGACGAAATCCTTGTAGTGGTCGCGAAACTGCATCGCCTCGGTGGTGCAGCCCGGCGTGTTGTCCTTCGGGTAGAAATAGAGGACGACGATCTTGCCGGCGTAGGCCTGTGGCGTGAACTTCACCCCTCCGGTGGCGAGCGCTTCAAATTCCGGGACGGGTTTGTTGAGGGCAGGCGTCATGTAGCTCGGTGTCGGTGATGTATCGCTGCCATTGCAAGATCAGATCAAGATCGGATCGCGAAGGCTTGCGGGGCGTAACCGTCGATTATAGGGCTTCGCGCGGCCTGTTCGACCGCTCGTTGGCCGCGTCAAACCGGGGCCGTCGACGGCGTGAAAAGTAGCGCGGCGATGACCGAGCGGCTCTCGGCGAGAAGCACGTTGTAGGTTCGGCAGGCGGCGGCGCTGTCCATCGTTTCGACGCCGATGCCGGCCTCGATCAACGGGCGCAGCAGGGCCGCAGCCGGAAACCGGAGGCGCGCACCGCTGCCGAAGATGACGAGCTCGGGCTTTCGCGCCGCGAGCTGCGCGAAATGCGCCGCCGTCAGTGCGTCGAAGCTCGCCGCGTTCCATGGCAGCACGTCACCGCTCCAGGGCACGACAACGCTTTCGGTCCAGGCGGTGCCATTGACGACGACGCCGTCCGGCCCGTGCCTGGCGATCGCGTTCTGTCCTTCCATCCGGTCGGCACGCATCTTCATGCGCCGATTATCGGAGCGCGCCGCGACGTCCTGCCGATCGCGGCTGCGCCCGCAGGCTGAAGCCCCGACCCCTGTGGTCCAATATCCGGCTCTCGTCGCCATCCCCTGTCGAAGCCCCATCGTGTCGCCACTCCTCAAGTCGAGCAAGCTCGCCAGCGTCTGTTACGACATCCGTGGCCCCGTGCTCGAAAAGGCGCGGCAGATGGAAGAAGACGGCCAGCACATCATCAAGCTCAACATCGGCAACCTCGCCGTCTTCGGCCTCGAGCCGCCCGACGAGATCGTGCAGGACATGATCCGCAACCTGCCGCACTCGGCGGGCTACACCGATTCGAAGGGCCTGTTCGCGCCGCGCAAGGCGGTCGTCCACTACACGCAGCAAAAGGGCGTGAAGGGCGTGGCGGTCGACGACGTGTTCCTGGGCAACGGCGCCTCCGAGCTCATCACCATGAGCATGAACGCGCTGCTCAACAACGGCGACGAGGTGCTCATTCCGGCGCCCGACTATCCGCTCTGGACGGCCTCGGTCGCTCTCTCCGGCGGAACGCCGGTGCACTACCTGTGCGACGAGGCGTCCGACTGGATGCCCGACCTCGACGACATGGAGAAGAAGGTCACACCGCGAACGCGCGCCCTCGTCGTCATCAACCCGAACAACCCGACCGGCGCCCTCTACCCGGTCGAGGTGCTGCAGAAGATCGTCGATCTTGCGCGGCGGCACGAACTCATCATCTTCGCCGACGAGATCTACGACAAGACGCTCTACGACGGTTGCATCCACACCTCGATCGCCTCGCTCGCCGACGACATCCTGTTCCTGACCTTCAACGGCCTGTCGAAGAATTACCGCTCGTGCGGCTATCGCGCCGGCTGGATGGTCGTCTCCGGCGAGAAGCGCCACGCCCGCGATTACATCGAGGGCCTCGGCATGCTGGCCTCGATGCGCCTGTGCTCGAACACGCCGGGCCAGTTGGCGATCCAGACGGCGCTCGGCGGCTACCAGAGCATCGACGATCTGGTCGCTCCGGGCGGCCGGCTGCGCCGGCAGCGCGACCTCGCCCACGAGCTGCTCACGGCGATCCCGGGAGTCACATGCGTCAAGCCGAAGGCGGCGCTCTATATGTTCCCCAGGCTCGACCGGGAGATGTACCCGATCGAAGACGATCAGCAATTCGCGTACGAGCTGCTGGCCGAGCAGAAGGTGCTGATCGTGCAGGGCACGGGCTTCAACTGGCCGAAGCCGGATCACATCCGCGTCGTGTTTCTGCCGAATTCCGACGACCTGACCGATGCGATCGGCCGCATTGCCACCTTTCTCGACCACTACCGCACCCGTCATTCGCAGTGAGCGTGGCCTGTCCTTCATGAAACCGATCCGGGTCGGATTGCTGGGCGCCGGCGTTGTCGGCAGCGGCACCTTCACCGTCCTGCGCCGCAACCAGGACGAGATCCGGCGCCGCGCCGGCCGCGAGATCCGCATCACGCACATCGCCGATCTCGACACCGCCCGCGCCACGGCGCTCGCGGACGGCGATGCCGTCGTGACGGCCGACGCGCATTCGGTGATCGCGCAGCCGGACATCGATGTCGTCGTCGAGCTGATCGGCGGAACCGGCGTGGCGAAGGCGCTGGTGCTCGAGGCGATCGCCGCCACCAAGCACGTGGTCACGGCGAACAAGGCCCTGCTGGCGATCCACGGCACCGAGATCTTCGCGGCGGCGCGCGACAAGGGCGTCGTCGTTGCCTTCGAGGCGGCCGTCGCCGGCGGCATTCCGATCATCAAGGCGCTGCGCGAAGGGCTCACGGCCAACCGCATCGAATGGATCGCCGGAATCATCAACGGCACGACCAACTTCATTCTTTCGGAGATGCGCTCGCGCCGCATCGATTTCGCGCAAGCCCTGGCCGAAGCGCAGCGCCTGGGCTACGCCGAAGCCGACCCGAGCTTCGACATCCACGGCATCGATGCGGCGCACAAGGCAACCATCGTCAGCGCGATCGCCTTCGGTGTGCCGGTGCAGTTTGCCAAGGCCCACGTCGAGGGCATTGCCGATCTGCAGGCCGCCGACATCGCCTACGCCGAGCAGCTCGGCTACCGGATCAAGCTGCTGGCGATCACCAAGCGGCGCGCTGCGGTCGACGGCGTGTCGCCAGGCGGCATCGAGCTGCGCGTGCACCCGACGCTGGTGCCCTCGACGCGCCTGATCGCCAACGTCGAGGGCGCCATGAACGCCGTGCTGGTCCAGGGCGACGCCGTCGGCACGACGCTCTACTACGGCAAGGGCGCCGGCGCCGAGCCGACCGCCTCGGCGGTGATCGCCGACCTCGTCGACCTCGCCCGGCTGGCCACGGCCGACCCGGACCACCACGTTCCGCATCTCGCCTTCCAGCCCGCCGCGATGCAGGACCTGTCGGTGCTGCCGATCGATGATGTCGTCACCTCGTTCTACCTGCGCCTGCAGGTGGCCGACGTCGCCGGCGTGCTGGCCCGCGTCACCGGCATCCTGGCCGAGCACGACATCTCGATCGACGCCTTGCTGCAGCGGCCGGCGGAG
>DAIMIM010000338.1:0-4029 GCA_036722755.1 Caldimonas sp.
GGGCGATTCGTCGTCGGCCCGCGGACGCTCGCGAAACGGCCGACGGGCCGGCGCGTCGTCGTCGAGCTCCAGCGGCTCGACCTCGATCTTCTTCTTGATGAGCTTTTCGATGTCGTCGACCAGCCGCGTGTCGTCGCGCGAGACGAGCGTGATCGCCAGGCCGGACGCGCCGGCGCGTCCGGTGCGGCCGATGCGGTGGATGTAATCCTCGGCGTTATAGGGCACGTCGAAGTTGAAGACCGCCGGCAGATCGACGATGTCGAGCCCGCGCGCGGCGACATCGGTGGCGACCAGGATGTCGACCGAGCCCGCCTTGAAGGCTTCGAGCGCCTTGAGCCGCTCGTCCTGCGACTTGTCGCCGTGCAGGGCGTTGGTGCGCAAACCATCGCGCTCGAACGAGCGCGCCAGGCGGGCGCAGCCGAGCTTCGAATTGACGAAGATCAGCGCCTGCGTGATCGAGCGATCCTTCAGGATCTTCAGCACGGCGCGGCGCTTGTCGTCGGTCGAGACGCTGTAGAAATGCTGCTCGACGTTGGTCGCCGTGGCGTTGGGCCGCGCCACCTCGACCATCAGCGGGTCCTGCAGATAGCTCTCGGCCAGGCGCCGGATCTCGGGCGAAAACGTCGCCGAGAACAGCAGCGTCTGGCGCTGCTTCGGCAGATAGGACAGGATGCGCTGCAAGTCGGGCAGGAAGCCGATGTCGAGCATCCGGTCGGCCTCGTCGAGAACGACGTACTCGACCTGGTTCAACACGCAGTTCTTCGCCTCGATGTGATCGAGCAGGCGCCCAGGCGTGGCGACCAGCACCTCGACGCCGGCCTTCAGCTCGAGCGTCTGCGGCTTCATGTCGATGCCGCCGAAGACCACGGCGACGCGCAGCTTCGAGTGCGAGGCGTAGCCCTTGATGTTGTCGGCGACCTGGTCGGCCAGCTCGCGCGTCGGCGCGATCACCAGCGCCCTGACCGGATGGCGGGCCGGCGACATGCTGGAGTTCTCGTGCGGCAGCATCTTGTGCAGCAACGGCAGCGAGAACGCAGCCGTCTTGCCGGTGCCCGTCTGCGCCGCGCCCATGATGTCGCGCCCGGCCAGGACGAGGGGGATCGCCTTCGCCTGGATCGGCGTCATCATCGTGTAGCCTTGATCGGCGACGGCCCGCTGCAGGATCGGCGACAGGCCGACGGCAGAGAAAGCGAGTGAGGGTGCGTCTGCGGGTGCGGCAGGCGCCACGGTCGGTTGGGCGCTCGGTTCGGATGCGTGCGAGGCCGGCTCGCCGCTGAGCGCGTCTTGCGCGCTGGTGGGTTCAGTCATTCTTCAATTATCGCGCCTGCGCCTATTCGGCGTCGGCAGCGCGGATACACTGGCGCGTTCAGCCTCTGAACAGAAGAACCGCGCGTGAAAGTCACCGTCATCGGATCGGGCTACGTGGGCCTCGTGACCGCGGCCTGCCTTGCCGACCTCGGCAACGATGTCTTCTGCCTCGATATCGACGCCGCCAAGGTCGCGATGCTGAGGCAAGGCCGGCTGCCGATTCACGAGCCCGGGCTGGCCGAGGTCGTGCAACGCAATGCCGCGGCCGGCCGCCTGCGGTTCAGCACCGACGCGCCCGAGGCCGCCAGGCACGGCAAGGTTCAGTTCATCGCCGTCGGCACGCCGCCAGACGAAGACGGCTCGGCCGACCTGAGCTACGTGCTGGCCGCCGCCCGCGAGCTGGGCCGCCACATGGACGGCCACCGGGTCGTCGTCGACAAGAGCACGGTTCCGGTCGGCACGGCGCGGCGCGTGCACGATGCGATCGCCGAAGAATTGCGGCGGCGCGGCGCGGACCTGCGCTGCCATGTGGTCTCGAATCCGGAGTTCCTGAAAGAAGGCGCCGCCGTGGAGGACTTCATGCGGCCCGACCGCATCGTCATCGGCAGCGACGACGCCGAAGCGACCGCGGTGATGCGCCAGCTCTACGCGCCCTTCGAGCGTAACCACGCCAAGATCATGATCATGGACGTCGCCTCGGCCGAGCTGACGAAGTACGCGGCCAATGCGATGCTGGCGACGCGCATCAGCTTCATGAACGAGATGGCGTTGCTCGCCGATGCGCTCGGCGCCGACATCGACGCCGTCCGCCGCGGCATCGGCAGCGACCGCCGGATCGGCAGCCACTTTCTCTACGCCGGTTGCGGCTACGGCGGCTCGTGCTTCCCGAAGGACGTGCGCGCGCTGGCACGAACCGCCGCGAGCGTCGGCAGGGCGACGCTGCTTCTCGACGCCGTCGATGCCGTCAATGAGCACCAGAAGCTCGTCGTCATGGAAAAGGTCGTGCGGCAGCTCGGAGCCGATCTCAGCGGCAAGGTCGTCGCCCTCTGGGGTCTCTCCTTCAAGCCCGAGACCGATGACATGCGCGAAGCGCCGAGCCAGGTCGTGGTGCGCGAGCTGGCCCGACGAGGCGCCTCGATCCGCGCCTACGATCCGGTCGCGACGGACGAGGCGCGCCGGGTGCTGGGCGATGTCGCCGGGCTCGAGTTCGTCTCGAATGCCATGCTCGCATTGCACGGCGCCGACGCGCTCGTCATCGTCACGGAGTGGAAGGAATTCCGCAGCGTCGATCTCGACGCGATGCGCTCGGCGATGCGAGGCAACGTCATCGTCGACGGCCGCAACATCCTCGAGCCCGCGGCCGCGCGCGCGGCCGGCTTCGACTACGCCGGCATCGGCCGACCATGAGCCCGCCCGGCCGCCCGAAGGGCGAATACCGGAGGGCGCAGCCCGAAGGTACTTCATTGAGCCCGGCCCGGCAGATCGGAGCGACGCCGCCATGATTCTCGTTACCGGAGGCGCCGGCTTCATCGGCTCCAATTTCGTTCTCGACTGGCTCGCGCTCGGCGGCGAACCCGTGCTGAATCTCGACGCGCTCACGTATGCCGGCAACACCGAGAACCTGGCGTCGCTCGATGCTGACGAGCGGCATGTTTTCGTTCGCGGCGATGTCTGTGACAGAGCGCTGCTCGACAGCCTGTTCGCCAAGCACCAGCCGCGCGCCGTCGTGCACTTCGCTGCGGAAAGCCACGTCGATCGCAGCATCCACGGTCCCGCCGACTTCATCCGCACGAACGTGCAGGGAACCTTCACGCTGCTCGAGGCAGCGCGCGACCACTGGGCGAAGCTGCCCGCCGATCAGCGGGACGCGTTTCGGTTCCTGCACGTCTCGACCGACGAGGTCTACGGCACCCTCGCCCACGACGACCCCGCCTTTTGCGAATCGGACACCTACGAGCCGAACAGCCCGTATTCGGCAAGCAAGGCGGCGAGCGACCACCTCGTTCGCGCCTGGCACCACACCTACGGCCTGCCGACGGTGACGACCAACTGCAGCAACAACTACGGGCCCTATCACTTTCCGGAAAAGCTCATCCCGCTGATGATCGTCAATGCCCTCGCCGGTAAGCCCTTGCCTGTCTATGGCGACGGCATGCAGGTGCGCGACTGGCTCTACGTCAAGGACCATTGCTCGGCGATTCGAGAGGTGCTTGCGCGCGGCCGCGTCGGCGAGACCTACAACGTCGGCGGCTGGAACGAGAAGCCGAACCTCGAGATCGTGCACGCGGTGTGCGGCCTGCTCGACGAATTCAGGGTCCATGCCGAAGGCTCGTACACGCGGCTCGTCACCCATGTCGCCGATCGGCCCGGCCACGACCGCCGGTATGCCATCGATGCCCGCAAGATCGAGCGCGAGCTGGGCTGGCGCCCTGCGGAGACGTTCGAGTCGGGGCTGCGCAAGACCGTGCGCTGGTATCTCGACAACGCGGCCTGGGTCGAGCGCGTGCAGAACGGCGCCTACCGCGAATGGGTGTCGGCGAACTACGAGCGGCGCAGCGCGTGAAGATTCTTCTGCTCGGCAAGAATGGGCAAGTCGGATGGGAGCTGCAGCGCTCGCTTGCCGTGCTCGGCGAAGTGGTTGCCGTCGACACCGACAGCGCGCCGCCGCTGCACGCCGAACTCCGCGACGGCGATTCGCTGGCCGCACTGGTGCGGTCGGTG
>DAIMIM010000339.1:0-4029 GCA_036722755.1 Caldimonas sp.
GTCTTGCTGATGGTCGCGATGAAGCGCGTCTTGTTGACGTCGCCCCACACGCTCTTCTTGGTTGCGCCGACCACCGCGCCGGCCACCGAGAAGCCCGAGCCCAGGTCGTAGGTCGCGCCGGCCTTCCAGTCGACGTAGCTGGCATAGGCAGGTGTGGTGACTGTCGTCTCGGATGGACCGGTGGTCGTGTTGACCGCATTGCGCAAATCGCTCGACAGGTGGGTGTAGCCGACGTGCCCGTTGAACGTCAGCTTGTCGACCACCGGCACGTTGGCGCTGAAGTCGAGGTAGCCCGTGTTGCGGCCATTCGGCCGGCTCGCGCTGCCTTCGTTGTCCTGGTTGAAACGCCCCAGCGCGAAGTAGTCCGAAGACACCGTGTGGGAATACTTCAGCGAGAAAAAGCTGTACGAGACCGCGCCGTAGATCTCCGTGGTGTTGAAGTTCTCGGCAACGTTGTCGCTGTTCTTCGGGTAGTAGTACTGCAGGATGCCGACGTCGTAGCCGACATCCTTGACGATCTCGGCCTTGTAGCCGCCGTAGAAGTCCATCTCGATGTTGCCGGCGAAGCTGACGTTCGAGTCCCAGTTGCCGAGATAAAAACCGTTCTGCGACCAGTCGAAGCCGCCCTGGACGGCCGGGGAAAACGCCTTTAGCGTGCCCTGGTCCTGGCCGCGGAACTTGTAGTTGGTCGTCACGTTGATGTTGCCGGTGATCGACGACATCAGCGTCGGCTCCGGTGCCGACGCGGCGGCGGCCGGCGCGGGCGCGGTCTGGGCCTGCGCGCAAAGACATGCGCCAGCCAGCAAGGGCAAGGCAAACAGCGAGTTCTTCTTCATCGAGAGCGCTCCATCCAGGGGTGTGTAGGTGAGATTCCTCACAACTTTTGCAGGATGCGTGCCAAGCACCACGACGCGGCTGCGCCGCCGTCGGGACGAGCGATCGACGCCCGGTGTCGCTGCGAATGGCACCAAGGCGAAGCAGGCGCGTCCGGCCGATCGCGCACTACGCCGGTGCTCATCGCTCCGAAGGGCGCGCCCGTCAGTGGGCCCGGCACGGCTGGCCGGGGTTCGACAATGAACCGGTCATCGGCAGCGCCTGCGCCGACCCATCAACCTCGAACCACGCCATGTCCTTTGCGGTCGTTCACAGCCGTGCCCTTCGCGGCCTCGACGCGCCGTCGGTGACTGTCGAGGTCCATCTGGCGAACGGGCTGCCGAGCTTCACGCTGGTCGGCCTGGCCGACACCGAGGTCAAGGAGTCGCGAGAGCGCGTGCGCGCCGCGCTGCAGACCAGCGGGCTGGAATTTCCACACAACAAGCGTGTCACCGTCAGCCTCGCGCCTGCCGACCTGCCGAAGGAATCGGGCCGTTTCGACCTGCCGATCGCGCTCGGCATCCTGGCCGCGTCGGGACAGATCGACGTTGCCCGCCTCGACGCCCTCGAGTTCGCCGGCGAGCTTTCGCTCGGCGGCGAGCTGCGCCCGGTGCATGGCGCGCTCGCCATGGGGCTGGCGCTGCGCCGGACCGCATCGCCCGCCGAGCTCGCACGCATGCTGGTGCTGCCTCGAAGCAGCGCCGACGAGACGGCGCTGGTCGGAGGCCTCAGCGTGCGCGGCGCCGCGCATCTGCTCGACGTCGTCCGCGCGCTGTTGCCCGGCGACGCGGCCGACGCGAGCGGGCTGCACGAGCCGCGGCCGATCGATCGCGGCGAGCCGCCGTCTCTGCCCGACCTGCGTGACGTCAGGGGCCAGGAGGCCGCCAAGCGTGCCCTCGAGATCGCCGCCGCCGGCGAGCACAGCCTGTTGATGGTCGGCCCGCCCGGCACCGGCAAATCGATGCTGGCGCAGCGGCTGGGCGGCCTGCTGCCGGCGCTGTCGCACGACGCCGCGCTGGAATCGGCGGCGATCCTCTGCGTCGCCGGCCTCTTCGACGTTCGCGCCTGGGGCCAGCGGGTGCTGCGCGCGCCGCATCACACCGCCTCGTCCGCCGCCCTGGTCGGCGGCGGCTCGCCGCCACGCCCCGGCGAGGCCTCGCTCGCACACCACGGCGTGCTCTTTCTGGACGAGCTGCCCGAGTTCCCGAGGGTCGCGCTGGAGGCCCTGCGCGAGCCCCTGGAGTCGGGCCGCATCGTCATCTCCCGGGCGGCGCGGCAGGCCGAGTTTCCGGCCCGCTTCCAGCTCATCGCGGCGATGAACCCGTGTCCGTGCGGGCAGCTCGGCAATCCGAAGAAGGCGTGTCGCTGCACGCCCGACGCGGTCCTGCGCTATCAGGGCCGCATCAGCGGGCCGCTGCTCGACCGCATCGACCTGCAGACGGAGGTGCCGTCGGTGGATGCCGCGCAGCTCACCGCCGCGGCCGACGGCGAGAGCAGCGCGACCGTCGCCAGGCGCGTCGCCACCGCGCGCCTCGTCGCCATGGCGAGACAGGGCTGCAGCAATGCGCACCTCGCGGGCGACGCGCTCCAGACGCACTGCCGCCTCGACGCAGATGCGTCACGCTTCCTGCACGGTGCGGCGGCCCGGCTCGGCTGGTCGGCGCGGGGCTTTCATCGCGTGCTGCGCGTCGCAAGGACCGTCGCCGACCTCGCCTCGAGCCACGACATCGCGTCGCCGCACCTGGCCGAGGCCATCCAGTACAGGCGCGTCCTGCAGACGCATTGATCAGGCCGGGATCGCGCTGCGACTGCGCGAGCGGGCTGTCGCGAGCGCCGACGCCGGCGTCGAACCCGCCGCTCAGAGAATGGGCATCAACGCGCGTTCGGCATCGCTTTGCGTCAGCGCATTGCGTCGCGCCCAGTCACGCAGCTGATCGGGGCCGATCTTGCCGACGTTGAAATACCGCGCATCCGGATGGGCGAGGAAAAAGCCGCTGACGCTGGCTGCCGGAAGCATGGCCTGGTTCTCGGTCAGGGTCATGCCGATGTCGGCGCAGCCGAGCGCGTCGAACAGGTCGCGCTTGACGCGGTGGTCGGGGCAGGCCGGATAACCCGGCGCCGGCCGGATGCCGCGATAGCGCTCGGCCACGAGATCGGCGAGCGACAACGATTCGTCGGCCGCGTAGCCCCAGAGATCGGTGCGGACGCGCCGGTGCAGCGATTCGGCGAAGGCCTCGGCGAGACGGTCGGCCAGCGCTTTCAGCATGATGCTGCTGTAGTCGTCGAGGTCGGCCGCGAACTGTCGCTCCTTTTTCTCCGCGCCGATGCCGGCGGTAACGGCGAACAGGCCGATGAAATCGTCGCGGCCGGAGCCCTTGGGAGCGATGAAATCCGCGAGACAGCGGTTCGGTCTGCGCACCCCTTCGATCACCGGCCGCACGCTTTGCATGCGCAGGCCGCGCCACGTCATCAGCACCTCGGTGCGCGAGGCGTCGGCGTAGATCTCGATGTCGTCGTCGCCGACCGTCGCCGCGGGATAGAGGCCGACTGCGCCGTTGGCCGTCAGCCAGCGCCCGTCGATGATCCGGCGCAGCATGCGCTTGCCGTCGGAGAGGACGCGCCTTGCCGACTCGCCGACGATCTCGTCGGTGAGGATCGCCGGGAACGGCCCGGCCAGGTCCCAGGTCTGGAAGAACGGGCCCCAGTCGATGACCTCGGCGAGCTCGGCCAGATCCTGGTTCTTGAGAACGCGCCGGCCGAAGAACTTGGGCACGGGCGGCGCGTACGCCTCCCAGTCGATCGGCGTCTTGTTGGCGCGCGCCTCGGCCAATGACACAAGCGGCGTCGCCTTCTTCTTCGCATGCAGGTCGCGCACGCGTGCGTAGTCGGCTTCGAGATCGGCGATGTAAGCGGTGGCGCGCTCGTCGCTCAGCAGCTCGCTGCAGACGCCGACCGAGCGGCTCGCGTCGGGCACGTAGACGACGGGCCCTTCGTAGTGCGGGGCGATCTTGACCGCCGTGTGGACCCGGCTGGTCGTCGCGCCGCCGATCAGCAGCGGGATCTTGCGGATCCGGAAAAACTCGTCGCGCTGCATCTCGGAAGCGACGTGCTGCATCTCCTCGAGGCTCGGCGTGATCAGGCCCGACAGGCCGATGA
>DAIMIM010000340.1:0-4016 GCA_036722755.1 Caldimonas sp.
ACGGCGAGCGCGTCGCCCTCGGCGCTGCGGCCGACGGCCATGGCGAAGTGGCCGGCGCGCAAGCCGGCCGCGTCGCCGATGCGCACCGGCGCCGGCCCGGTCTCGCCGGCGATGCGAAAGAGCGCGAGGTCGGTCGACGAATCGATGCCGACCAGCGCCGCTTCGACGCTTCGCCCCTCCGCGCCGACCAGCGTCACCGCGGCCGGAGTGCGCCGAAAGACGTGCGCCGCGGTGACGACGAGGCCAGCCTGCCAGACGACGCCGGAGGCGACGGCGTGGCGCCGGCCGCGCACCGCGACCGTGCTGGCGCCGACCTGCTCGACGATGGCGGCGAGCGCCTCCGAATGGGCGACGAGCGGCTCGACCGCGGCGCTGCCGATGCTGTTGTGGTTCATGTCGGGACACTTTCGTTCTGGAATGGACGAAAGGTACGCCGCGCGCTGCAGCGTCGAATCCGCCGAACGGCCGGCAAGCCGCTCCCAGCCCGCCCAATTGGGGCGGCCGGGCCGGCTTTGCAAGTGCGGCGTGAGATGCCTTGTTCGCGCCTGGTTTGCGCCATTGGCGACGTGTCGGCGTCGATTCGTCGCTTCCTGCCTGACAGGCGCCGTGCCGGCGCTACAGTGAGCCGCATTCCTCGGGAGAGACGGATGCTCGAAGCCCATGGCCTTTGCAAATCGTATGGCGACCGCACGGTGGTCTCGGAGCTGTCGCTCTCGGTGCGTGCCGGCGAGATCGTCGGCCTGCTCGGGCCGAACGGCGCCGGCAAGTCGACCACCGTCGCCATGCTGTGCGGCCTGCTCGCGGCCGACCGCGGCCAGGTCTTCGTCGGCGAAGGCGGCACGC
This sequence comes from Caldimonas sp., assembly GCA_036722755.1. Taxonomy (GTDB): domain Bacteria; phylum Pseudomonadota; class Gammaproteobacteria; order Burkholderiales; family Burkholderiaceae_C; genus Schlegelella_A. The sequence continues at coordinate 844 of DAIMIM010000340.1, forward strand.
GCGAGCCCCTGTGCGAAGAAAGCCGGTCGACGAAACGCCGCATCGGCGTCGTGCCGCAGGAGCTCTCGCTCTACGAGACCCTCGGCGCCGCCGCCAACCTCGAGCTGTTCGGTGCGCTGTACGGCATGCACGGCGCGGTGCTGCGCGAACGCGTCGATGCCGCGCTGGTGCTCGTCGGCCTCGCCGATCGGGCGAAGGACAAGCCCGCCACGTTCAGCGGCGGCATGAAGCGGCGCCTCAACATCGCTGCCGCGCTGGTCCACGATCCCGACGTCCTGATCCTCGACGAGCCGACCGTCGGCGTCGACCCGCAGAGCCGCAACGCCATCTTCGACAACCTCGAGGAGCTGCGCCGCCGCGGCAAGGCGCTGCTCTACACGACGCACTACATGGAAGAGGCGGAGCGTCTCTGCGACCGCATTGTCATCATCGACCACGGCAAGGTGGTCGCCAGCGACACGCTGGCCGGCATCGAGCGGCTGCTGCCGGCCACCCAATCGCTCGAGATCGAGCTCGATGGTACCGTCGACCTCGACGCGCTCGCGGGCTTGCCTGGCATCGGGCGGCCGGAGCAGCGCGGCCAGGTGCTGCACGCCGCCGTCGCCGACCTGGCGCGCGACACGCCGGCGCTGCTGGCGGCCATCGCCGCGCAAGGCCGCCAGATCGTGCGCCTGCGTTCGGCGCGCGCCGATCTCGAAGACGTTTTCCTCTCGCTCACGGGCCGGGCGCTCCGGGACTGACACCATGCATGCATCCAACAGCCTGGTCGCCCTGCGCGCCCTGGTCCGCAAGGACCTGGTCCTGTATTTCTCGAACCGGCGATCGCTGGTCATGTCGATCGTCGCACCGATCGTCATCGCCGCGTTCTTCGGCTCGGTGTTCGGCTCCGGCAACGACAAGCCCGCGAAGATCCCCGTCGCCGTCACCGACCTCGACGCCAGCGTCGTCTCGCAAGCGATCGTCACCGCGCTGCAGGCCGACCCCACCCTCGACGTGCAGAGCGTCGCCGGACCTGCCGGGCTCGAGGCGGTGCGCAAGGGCAAGGTGCGCGCGTCGATCGTCCTGCCCGCCGGCTTCGGCGCCCAGGGGCCGCGCGCGCTGCTCGGCAGCGGCGACAAACCGGTCATCGACGTCCGCTTCGATCCGTCGCAGGCGGCGGTGCTGGCGATCGTGCGCGGCCTGCTCGCGCAGCACGTGATGGACGCCTTGGGCAAGAACATGCTCGGCTCCAGCGCTGGCGACCGCGCTGGCGCCTTCACGCTGCCCTTCGCCATGCACGCCAGCGAAACCACCTCGGGCATCGACCGCAAGTACAACGGCTACGCCCATTCCTTCGCCGGCATGGGCGTGCAGTTCATCCTCTTCATGGGCGTCGAGGTCGGCGTCGGCGTGCTGCTGGCGCGGCGCCTCGGCTTGTGGAAGCGCCTGCGCGCCGCGCCGCTCTCGCGCGCCGTTCTGCTCGGCAGCCACATGCTCAGCGGTGCGCTGATCGCCTTCATCCTGATGTGCATCATCTACGTCGCCGCCATGTCGGGATTCGGGGTCCGCATCGAGGGCAGCGTGCCCGGATTCTTCGGCGTCGTCGCCGCGTTCTCGTTGCTGACCTCGAGCTTCGGCCTGCTCATCGCCGCGCTCGGCAAGACGCCCGAGGCGACGCGCAGCCTCGCCATCTTCGCCACCCTGGTGATGGTGATGCTCGGCGGCGCGTGGGTGCCGTCGTTCATCTTCCCGCAGTGGCTGCAGACGGCGACCCTGGTCGTGCCGACGCGCTGGGCGGTCGACGGCCTCGACGCGATGACCTGGCGCGGCCTCGGCTTCGCCAGCGCGGCGCCCGCGATCGCTGCCTTGCTGGCGTTCAGCGCCCTGTTCGCCGCGGTCGCGATCTGGCGCTTCGATTGGGAAGAGCCGCACGGTTAGCGACGCTGTTCCCCGCTGTCGCCGCGGTCTCGCCGCTGGCCGGGTTACTCGAAATCGACGAGGGCGGCGCCTTCGTCCACCTGGTCGCCGGCGGCGAACCGGAACGACTTCACCGTGCCCGCGTGCGGCGCGCTGATGGTGTGCTCCATCTTCATCGCCTCGAGGACGAGCAGCGGCGTGCCCTTCTCGACCGCGGCGCCCGGCTTGGCGAGCAGCGCGATCACCTTGCCCGGCATGGGCGCCAGCAGGCCGGCGCCCTCTTCCTCGCGGCCGGCGTCGTTGCCGGCGAGCGGATCGACGACGGCGAGCACGACGACGCGAGCGCCGATGAAGACGTGGCGTCGATCGCCTTGCGCCACCACGGTCGCACCGATGCGGCGCGTGCCGAGCGTGACGGTGATCGAGTGCGCGCCGTGCGGGCTCGCTGCGGCAACGACGCTCGTGTCGCCGCAGCGCAGGTTCCAGCCGCCCTGCGGCAGGACGGTCGCGTCGACCTGCCTGATGTCGTCGCCCAGGCGAAAGCCGAGCCGACGCGAGGCGCGGCCGTTGAGGCGCCAGCCATCGCGCAAGGTCCAGGGCGACGTCGGCGCGTCGGCCGTCGCGTGGTCGCGCTGCCGCAGCGTCGCCTCCCGGGCCAGCTCGGCGAGGGCAGCGACCAGCCAGACGTCGTCGCCGGGCTTGACCGGAGGCGGGAACAGCGCCGCGTGCTCGCGCTCGATCAATGCCGTGTCGAGGTCGGCGCTGGCGAACGAGGCCGTGGCGACGAGCCGGCCGAGAAACTCGACGTTGTTGGCGACGCCGACGATCCGGTAGTGGGCCAGCGCTTCGCGCATGCGCGCGAGCGCCGATCCGCGATCGGTGTCGTGAACGATGAGCTTGGCGATCATCGGGTCGTAGAACGGCGTGATCGAGTCGCCCTCTTCCACGCCGGTGTCGATGCGCACGTGCGCCGAGGCGTGCGGCGGCTCGAGATGGATGAGCTTGCCGGTCTGTGGCAGGAAGCCGCGATCGGGATCCTCGGCGTAGATGCGCGCCTCGATCGCGTGGCCGTGGATGGTGAGCTGCTCCTGGCGGAGCGGCAACGGCTCCCCCGAGGCGACACGCAGCTGCCACTCGACCAGATCGAGCCCCGTGATCATCTCGGTCACCGGGTGCTCGACCTGCAGCCGCGTGTTCATCTCCATGAAGTAGAAGCGCCCGTCGGGATGGGCGATGAACTCGACCGTGCCGGCGCCGACGTAGCCGACCGCCTTCGC
>DAIMIM010000341.1:0-4013 GCA_036722755.1 Caldimonas sp.
TTCGAGGTGAGCTGGTCGAGCGGCAATCCGATCGACGCCGACCTGTGCACGCGCTGCAACGCGTGCATCGATGTCTGTCCGGAGCAGGCGATCGACTTCAGCTACCAGATCGACCTCGACAAGTGCACCGGCCATCGCGATTGCGTGCGCGTGTGCCAGGCGGCCGGTGCCATCGATTTCGCGCGCGCGCCGGTCGAGACGAGTGAATCGTTCGACCTCGTTCTCGACCTCGAGGCCGTGCCGGCGATCGCCCTGCACCAGCCGCCGCAGGGCTACTTCCACGCCAGCGACGACGCCGCTCTCGTCGACGCCGTCGTGCAGTTGCGCGAGAGCGTCGGCGAATTCGAGAAGCCGAAGTTCTTCCAGTACAAACAGAAGATCTGCGCGCACAGCCGCAACGGCCAGATCGCCTGCACTGCCTGCATCGACGTGTGTTCGGCCGAAGCGATCCGCAGCGATGCGTCGATGAAGGGCAGAACGACGGGCGGCGGCATCATCGTCGAGCCGCACCTGTGTGTCGGCTGCGGCGCCTGCACGACCGTGTGCCCCAGCGGTGCGATCAGCTACGCCACGCCGAGGCCCCATGAGCAGGGCGCGCGCATCCGCACGCTGCTCGGCACCTATGCGCGTGCCGGCGGGCAAGACGCGGTGTTGTTGATTCACAGCGAAGGCGCCGGCGCCAGGGTCATCGATGCGCTCGGGCGTGCCGCCCGCACAGACGCCGGCGTGCACGGCATGCCGGCGCGCGTTCTACCTCTCGGGGTGTGGCATACGGCCTCGGTCGGCATCGAGCTCTGGCTGGCTGCCATCGCCTACGGCGCCGCCCAGGTCTGGGTGCTCGTCACCCATGAGGAAGCGCCCGACTACCGCGAAGCGATCGCGGCGCAGATGCAGGTCGCCCAGGCGATGCTGAGCGGCCTCGGCTTTGCCGGCGAACACCTGCGCATCGTCGATGGCAGCGAGGTGTCGCGGTTGGCGGCGCGTGCGCCCGAATCCGGTCCTGCGCCAGCGGGTCGGGGGCCGCGCACGGAGCCGGCGAGCACTGGACCGCGGCCGGCGCCGGCGCTGTTGCGCCTCGACCTTGCGTTGCGGCGCCCTTCGGCAGGAACGGTGAAGCGGCCGGCGGAGTTCGCCGTGCAAGCAGACAAGCGCAACACGCTCGATCTGACGATCGAACACTTGATGCAGCAGGCCGTTGTCGTGCCTGACGAGATCTCGCTGCCGGCGCCGGCCAGCCCGTTCGGCAACATCGTCGTCGACGCGCAGGCATGCACCCTGTGCCTGGCCTGCGTCGGCGCGTGCCCCGAGGCTGCCTTGATGGACAACGCGGAGCGGCCGCAACTTCGCTTCATCGAGAAGAACTGCGTCCAATGCGGTCTCTGCGCCATCACCTGCCCGGAAGATGCGATCACGCTGCAGCCGCGGCTCTATCTCGCGGAGGCCGGAAAGGCGCGCCGACAGCCGCGTGTGCTCCACGAGACCGAACCCTATCGCTGCGTTCGTTGCGCCAAGCCCTTCGGCACATTGCAGGCCATCGAGACGATGATTGGCCGGCTGGCGGGGCATTCGATGTTCCAGGGCGCTGCGGCCGAACGTTTGCGGATGTGCGGAGATTGCCGGGTCATCGACATCCACAGCAACGCGAACGAAGTCCGGATCACCGACCTGTGAGCACCGTGCCGTCGCCTCGGCCCATGACCTTCGCCGAACCGGACGATGGCGACGAGCTCGCGCGCGCCGAGGTCTATGGCCTGCTGGCGGAGCTTTTCTACGCGCCGCCCACCGCGGCCCTGCGCGGTCAGTTCGAGGTCGCGGTCACCGTCGCTCCCGTGGCAGGGGCTTTTCTGGAGCGAAGCTGGGGCGAGCTCGTGGCCATTGCACGGCACCTCGATCCGGAAGCGATACACCGCGAGTTCGACGCGCTGTTCCAGGGCATCGGCAAGCCCGAGATCTTTCTCTACGCGTCGTTCTATCTCTCCGGCAAGCTCAACGAAAAGCCGCTCGTCGATTTGCGCCACGCGCTGCGCGCCCTCGGCATCGAGCGCGCCGAGGGCATCGGCGAGACCGAAGACCACATCGCGAGCCTGTGCGAGGTGATGCGTTTCCTGATCGCAGGGGAGGACGCCGGCACAAGCAATCTCGCGGTCCAGCGGCGCTTCTTCGACGCGCATCTGCGTCCGTGGGTCGAGGCTCTCTGCGATGCGATCGAGGCCAATCCGGGCGCTGATTTCTATCGTGCCGTGGCGCGCTTCTCGCGAGATTTCTTCGCGGTCGAAGCGCAAGGCTTCGATCTGCTCGATGCCTAAGCGAGCGGAACAGCGCCTGCCGAAGGCTCTGGCTTGACGGTGTTTCCACGGGTGCGCCGGCGCCCCCGAATGGGTGCAATCCCGAGCGTCTGCGCGCCATGAGGGTGCTAATCTTTCATCAGCCGCCTGAAATGGAAGTAGCACCATGACATCCTCGCCTCGCAAAGACGCCTCAGACCAGGTCGCCTCCACGCCCACGCGGCTCGATCGGCGCAGTCTGGTGGCCGGCGCGGGCGTGGCCGGCGCCGCTGCGCTGGCCGCGGTTGCGCTGCACCGCCGAGGCGCCAAGGCGGCGCCTGTTGTCGCCGCCAAGCCCGCCCACGAGGCCGGCGACGGCTACCAGGAAACGCAACACGTGTTGCGCTACTACGAAACCACGCGCAGCTGATTCGCGGCGATCGGCAGAAGGATCCATCATGTTGCTCACGCGCAAGTCTTCAGCGGCCGGTCCGGCTGTGTCGTCGCTGGTGTCGAGCCTGTCGCGCGGCGTCCACCGCGCCATTCCCACCATGGACCGCCGTGCCTTTTTGCGCCGCTCCGGGCTAGGCGTCGGCGTCGGCATGGTCGGCTCGCAGCTCACGCTTGTTCGCAAGGCCGCTGCCGCCGACACGCAGGCCGCGCCCGTGAAGCCGGTCGTCCGGCGCACGGTCTGCTCCCACTGCTCGGTCGGCTGTGCCGTCGACGCGGTCGTCGAGAACGGCGTTTGGGTGCGCCAGGAACCGGTCTTCGACTCGCCCCTGAACCTCGGTTCCCATTGCGCCAAGGGCGCCGCGCTGCGCGAGCATGGCCGCGGCGACTATCGCCTGAAGACGCCGATGAAGCTGGTCGGAGGCAAGTACGAGCGCATCAGCTGGGACACGGCGCTTGGCGAGATCAGCGCGAAGATGCTCGAGCTGAAGAAGCAGAGCGGCCCCGATTCGATCTTCATCGTCGGCTCGTCGAAGCACAACAACGAGCAGGCCTACCTGCTGCGCAAATGGGTGAGCCTGTGGGGCAGCAACAATTGCGACCACCAGGCGCGCATCTGCCACTCCACCACGGTCGCGGGCGTCGCGAACACGTGGGGCTATGGGGCGATGACGAATTCGTACAACGACATGCGCAATTCGAAGGCGGCGCTCTACATCGGCTCGAACGCGGCCGAAGCGCATCCGGTCTCGTTGCTGCACATGCTGCATGCCAAGGAAACCGGCTGCAAGATGATCGTCGTCGATCCGCGTTTCACGCGAACCGCGGCCAAGGCCGACCAGTACATCCGCATCCGTTCTGGCTCCGACATTCCGTTCCTGTTCGGAATGCTTCACCACATCTTCAAGAACGGCTGGGAAGACAAGAAGTACATCGCCGACCGGGTCTACGGCATGGACAAAGTGCGCGAGAACGTCCTCGCCAACTGGACGCCCGACAAGGTGTTCGAAGCGTCCGGCGTCGACGAGGCCACCTGTTACCTGGCGGCCAAGACCATGGCCGAGAACCGGCCGAGCACGCTGGTGTGGTGCATGGGCCAGACCCAGCACACGATCGGCAACGCGATGGTGCGCGCCTCCTGCATCGTCCAGCTGGCGCTCGGCAACGTCGGCGTCAGCGGCGGTGGCGCCAACATCTTCCGCGGCCACGACAACGTGCAGGGCGCGACCGACATCGGCCCCAATCCCGACTCGCTGCCCGGCTACTACGGCCTCGCCGAAGGCGCGTGGAAGCACTTCG
>DAIMIM010000342.1:0-3935 GCA_036722755.1 Caldimonas sp.
GACGCCGCGCCCGCTCGGCAAGGTCGCCTCGGGCGGCGAGCTGTCGCGCATCGCCCTTGCCGTCGCGGTCGTCACCAGCGAGCTCGACATCGGCAGCGACGCCGCCGGAACGCTGATCTTCGACGAGGTCGACGCCGGCATCGGCGGCGCCGTCGCCGAGACGGTCGGACGGCTGATGAAGCAGCTCGGCCGCGACCGCCAGGTGCTCGCGGTCACGCATCTGCCGCAAGTGGCCGCCTGCGCCGATCGCCACTTCGTCGTCGCCAAGGAGACGCGCGGCGGCACGACGCGCAGCAGCGTCGGCGCGGTGACCGGCGAGGCGCGCGTGGCCGAGATCGCGCGCATGCTCGGCGGCGAGACGCTGTCGTCGACCAGCCTCGCGCACGCGCAGGAGATGCTGTCTTCGGGCGCGAAGGCGCACGCCGCGCACGCCCGCAAGGCAGCGCGATGAACGGCGACCCCGAAGGCGCCGGCCCGCGCGAGGTCGTGCTCGTCACCGGCATCTCCGGCTCGGGGAAATCGGTGGCGCTGCATGCGCTCGAGGACGCCGGGTTCTTCTGCGTCGACAACCTGCCACCGGAACTGCTGCGCGATTTCCTCTCCCTCGAGCAGCAGCGCCGCAATCGCCGCGTCGCCATCGCTGTCGACGTGCGCAGCGCCGGCTCGCTGCCGCACCTGCTGCCGCTGCTCGCGCAATTGCGCGCCGAAGGCGTCGACGTGCAGGCGATCTTTCTCGACGCGACCACGGGTGCGCTGGTGCGGCGTTTTTCCGAGACGCGCCGGGCCCATCCGCTGGCCGACCGCGGCGCGCTCGTCGAGGCGATCGAGCTCGAGCGCGAGTTGCTGGCCGACCTGCGCGATCTCTCGACCGTCATCGACACCAGCCAGCTCCGGCCGACGCAGCTGCGCGCCTGGATGCGCGAGCTGGTCTCTGCCGGCGACAGCAGCCTCACGCTGGTTTTCGAGAGCTTCGCGTTTCGCCACGGCGTGCCGCTCGACGCCGACTATGTGTTCGACGTGCGCGTGCTGCCGAACCCGCACTACGTTCGCGAGCTGCGTCCGCTCACCGGCCGCGATGCGGAGGTCGCCGCCTACCTCGCGGCGCAGCCCGAAGCAGTGGAGATGCTGGCCCAGGTCGAAGGCTTCCTGCGCCGCTGGCTGCCTGCGTTCGAAGCCGACCAGCGCGCCTATCTCACCGTCGCGATCGGCTGCACCGGCGGCCAGCACCGGTCGGTGTGGTTCGCCGAGCGGCTCGCCGCGGGCTTCGGCGAGCGCGCCGCGACGCTCGTGCGCCATCGAGAGATCGAGTCGCTGCCGTGAGCCTGCCCGCGCCGGGTGGCGCCGGCATCGCGTCGAACGAGTTGCCGCTCTTTCCGCTCAACGCCGTGCTCTGTCCCGAGGGCCTGCTCGAGCTCAGGATCTTCGAGGCGCGCTATCTCGACCTGATGTCGGTCTGCATGCGCGAGAAGACGCCGTTCGGCGTCGTCTGCCTGAAGAGCGGCCGCGAGGCCCGCACGAGCCGCCAGGCGGTGTCGCTGCACGAGGTCGGCACGCTCGCCGCGCTGGTCGACGTCGACAGCGTCGAGACCAACATCCTGAGCGTGCGCTGCCGCGGCACGCATCGCTTCTCGCTCGGCGCGACCAGGCAGCAGGCCGACGGTCTCTGGCTCGGCGACGCGGCCGCCATCGCCGACGATCCGGTGGTGCCGCCGACGCCCGCTCAGGCCGGCATCGTCAAGAGCCTCGCCGATGCGGTCGAGGCGCTCGCCGCCCAGGGCGCGCGACCCTTTCTCGAACCGCTTCGCTTCGACAGCGCCGGCTGGGTCGCCAACCGGTGGTGCGACATCCTGCCCTTGCCGCTCGACGTCAAGCAGCGGCTGATGGCACTGGCCGATCCGGCCGTCCGGCTCGACCTCGTCGACTCGCTGATGCGCACCAGGCACGACACGCACTGAACATCGCACCGCGATCGTTCGCCCTTCGCCCGTCTTTCGTTCTTCAGCCGCTCGTCTCGGCCAGCCGCTTCCTGAGCGGCGCCGGCAGCCCGAGCGCAAGCGCCTCGGCGGGAGCGAACCAGCAGCCTCCCGGCCACGCGGCCGTGCTGCGCGCGACGCTCGCGGCCGAGGTGCGGTTCGCAAACGTCCATCGCACCGGACGCAGGGTCCAGTCGAGATGCGTCAGCACATGCGTGAACGGTTCGAACGCCTCGGCGCGGCCCGGCCAATCGGCCGTCGCCGCTTCGAGGCTCGACATCGCGTCGAGCTCCGGCAGGCTCCACAGGCCGGCCCAGATGCCGGTCGCGGGCCGCTGCACGAGCCACACCGCGCCGCGCCAACGCAGCTCCAGCCAGACGCTGTCGCGGCGCTTGCGGACCGATCGACGCGATTTGACCGGATAGCGGTCCTGGGTTCCGGCGCGCGCGGCTGCGCACACCCCGAGCACCGGGCAGAGCAGGCAGCTCGGCGCGCGCAATGTGCATAGCGTCGCGCCAAGATCCATCAGGCCCTGCGTGTACGGCTCGATGCCGGCAGCCGGCAACAGCGCCGTCGCCGCATCCCAGAGCTCTCGCTCCGCACGGGCTTGGCCGAGATCGCCCTCGAACGCGAGGACGCGCGCCAGCACCCGCTTGACGTTGCCGTCGAGGATGGCGACGCGCTCGCCGAAACAGAACGCGGCGATGGCGGCGGCAGTCGAGCGGCCGATGCCGGGCAGCATCGCCAGCGCCTCGCTCGAACGCGGGAACTCGCCACCATGGTCGTCGACGATCGCCTGCGCCGCCCGGTGCAGGTTGCGGGCCCGCCCGTAGTAGCCGAGCCCGCTCCAGAGCGCGAGCACGTCGCCGGTCGGCGCCGCGGCCAGCGCGCGAACGTCGGGAAAGCGGGCGACGAACCGATCGAAGTAGCCGAGCACGACAGAGACCTGCGTCTGCTGCAGCATCACCTCCGACAGCCAGACGCGGTAGGGATCGCGGCCCTGCCACGGCAGGCCGTGCCGACCGTGCGCGCGCTGCCAGGCGACGACGCGCTCGGCGAATCCCGGTGCCAAGTCTCGCGGCGGCTTCAGGCCTGGCGCTGCACCGCGTCTTCGCGGTCGACCGGAACGGCGTCGCCGAAGAGCGGAATGTCGAGCGCGGCCGGCGAATCGGTGGCGAACGGCGCCACGAAGGCCTGCTCGCGCAAGGCCTCGGTGAGCTCGGCCGTGCGTGCCTGGAACTGCACGAGGCGCCGGTCCTGGGTATCGATCTCGTCGATGCGTGCCTCGAGCTCGCCGGCTGCCGTCTGGATCTTCTCGAGCGTTTCGCGACGGCGCTTGAACGCCTTGCGGCGCTCGCGCAGTTGCGAATCGACCTGCGCCGACACGGCCTTGTTCCAGAGCTCGAGCTCGCTGCTCGCGTTCTCGAAGACGACGCGCAACTTGGAGATCAGCATGCGGCGGAACTGCTCCATGAACTTCGGCTGCGCCAGGCGCAGCGCCAGCGTCAGGCCGAGGTACTGGACGTAGTTGCTCTCGATTTCCTGCAGCTCGGCCGAGAAGCGCTCGAAGTCGAGCGGCTTGCCGAGCGCCAGGCCGAAGCCGTATTCGGCGTTGAGGCGGGCGAACGAGGCGCCCAGCATCTCGCGGATCTCGCCGTTGCGCTGCTGGGCCGACGCGAGCAATGCGCGCAGCCGCTCGCAGAGCGCGATGAAGGCCTTCTTCGCGCCGAGATGAAGAATCGACGCGCCCATCGTCGCCTGCATCTCGGCGACCTCGTCGCGCAGCCGGTCCGACGAGAGATCGACCAGCATGTCCTTCAGCATGCGGCCGTGCACGGCGCGCATCGCCTGCAGCAGCGTCGTGCACTCCTCGAACTCGCCGGTCTCCGCGTCGACGCGCTTGATCATGACGCGGACCTTGGCGTTGTTCTTGCCGCGCAGGCCGCGCAGCTCGAGCGTCTG
>DAIMIM010000343.1:0-3926 GCA_036722755.1 Caldimonas sp.
TCGGCAAGCTGACGAGCGGCCACTGGACCGGCACGATGTGCCTGACCGAGCCGCAATGCGGCACCGATCTCGGCCTTCTGCGCACCAAGGCCGAGCCACAGGCCGACGGCAGCTACAAGCTCACCGGCAACAAGATCTTCATCTCGGCCGGCGAGCACGACATGGCCGAGAACATCGTCCACTTGGTGCTGGCGCGCCTGCCCGATGCGCCGACCGGATCGAAAGGCATCTCGCTGTTCGTCGTGCCCAAGTTCAAGGTGAAGGCCGACGGCGCCATCGGCGAGAGGAACGCCATCTACTGCGGCGGTCTCGAGCACAAGATGGGCATCCACGGCAACGCGACGGCGCAGATCGTCATCGACGGCGCCGAGGGTACGCTCGTCGGCGAGCCGAACAAGGGCCTGGCGGCGATGTTCGTGATGATGAACGCGGCGCGCCTGGGCGTCGGCATGCAGTCGCTCGGCCTGACCGAAGTGGCCTACCAGAATGCCGCGGCGTATGCGAAGGATCGCCTGCAGATGCGCTCGCTCTCGGGCGCGAAGGCGCCCGACAAGCCCGCCGATCCGATCATCGTCCACCCTGACGTGCGCAAGATGCTGCTGACCGCGCGCGCCTATGCCGAAGGCGGCCGCGCCCTGGCCGTCTTCACGACGCTGCTGCTCGACAAGGAGCTCGCCAGCGGCGACGAAACGGTCAGGAAGGACTGCGCCGATCTGGTCGCGCTGCTCACGCCGATCGTCAAGGCGTTCTTCACCGACAACGCCTGGATCGCGACCTCGCACTGCATGCAGGTGTTCGGTGGCCACGGCTACATCCGCGAATGGGGCATGGAGCAGTTCGTGCGCGATGCGCGCATCAACATGATCTACGAAGGCACGAACACGATCCAGTCGCTCGACCTGCTCGGCCGCAAGGTGCTTGGCGACAACGGCGCCAAGCTGAAGAAATTCGGCAAGCTGGTGCAGGCGTTCGTCGAAGAAGAAGGCGTGAGCGAAGAGATGCAGGAGTTCGTCAACCCGCTCGCCGAGCTCGGCGAGAAGGTGACCAAGCTGACGACCGAGATCGGCATCAAGGCCTTCAAGGATGCCGATGAAGTGGGCGCCGCCGCGGTCGACTATCTGCGCGTGTGCGGCCATCTCGTCTATGCCTATCTGTGGGCGCGCATGGCCAAGGTCGCGCTCGCCAAGGAGGCCGGCGGCGACCCGTTCTACGCCGCCAAGCTGGCTGTGGCCCGCTTCTACTTCGCCAAGCTGCTGCCCGAGACGGCCGGCCTGATCCGCAGCGCCCGCGCCGGCGTTGCACCGATGATGGCGATGAATGCGTCGATGTTCTGAACCTGGGAGACAAGCATGCAGATCGCAACGAATCGCACGACGAGCCACGTCACGCAGCGCGCCATGTCGCGCGCCGCCTTCGGCCTCGCCCTCGTTTTTGCCGCGGGCGCGGTCATGGCGCAGGCGACGACGCCGGCGGGTCTGTGGAAGACCGTCGACGACAACACCAAGAAGGAGAAGTCGCTGGTTCGCATCGTCGAGACCAACGGCGTCTTCAGCGGCAAGGTCGAGAAGTTCCTCGATCCGGCGACCGCGCCCGATGCCGTCTGCAAGGATTGCAGCGACGAGCGCAAGGACCAGCCGATCCTCGGCATGACCATCATCCGCAACGTCAAGGCGGGTGGCGACAAGGGTGTCTTCGGCGGTGGCGACATCCTCGACCCGGACAACGGCAAGGTCTACAAGGTCAAGCTGACGCCGATCGACAACGGAACGAAGCTCGAGGTGCGTGGCTTCATCGGCTTCTCGCTGTTGGGCCGCACCCAGACCTGGAGCCGCGTCGAATGAATTCCCACCTGGAGCAGCGATGAACCGATTCAATGTCCGCAAGGTCGCCGTCCTCGGCGCCGGCGTCATGGGCGCGCAGATCGCCGCGCATCTCGTCAACGTCAAGGTGCCGGTGGTGCTGTTCGACCTGCCGGCCAAAGACGGTCCGAAGAACGGCATCGTCACCAAGGCCGTCGAGGGGCTGAAGAAGCTCAAGCCGGCGCCGCTCGGCATTCCTGAAGACGCCGCACTGATCCAGCAGGCGAACTACGAAGAGCACCTGGGCCTGCTCGGCGAGTGCGACCTGATCATCGAGGCGATCGCCGAGCGCATGGACTGGAAGCTCGACCTCTACACGAAGATCGCTTCCGCCATTGCGCCGCATGCCATCGTCGCCAGCAACACCTCGGGCCTGAGCATCACGAAGCTCTCGGAAGTGCTGCCGGAGGCGATCAAGCCGCGCTTTTGCGGCATCCACTTCTTCAACCCGCCGCGCTACATGGCGCTGGTCGAGCTGATCGCGACGCCCACGACCGAGCCCGAGATCCTCGACCAGCTCGAAACCTTCGTGACGACTGCGCTCGGCAAGTCGGTGGTACGCGCCAAGGACACGCCGAACTTCATCGCCAACCGCGTCGGCATCGCCGGCATGCTGGCGACGATGAAGGAGGCCGAGACCTACGGCCTCACGTACGACGTCGTCGACGACCTCACCGGCAAGAAGCTCGGCCGCGCCAGCTCGGGCACGTTTCGCACCGCCGATGTCGTCGGCCTCGACACGATGGCGCACGTCATCAGGACGCTGCAGGACAACCTTGGTCCCGACCAGGCCAACGATCCCTTCTTCTCGAGCTACGCGACGCCGCCGGTGCTGCAAAAGCTCCTCGACGCCGGCGCGCTCGGCCAGAAGACCGGCGCCGGTTTCTACAAGAAGGTCGGCAAGGACATCCTTCGCTACGACGCCGAAAAGGGCGACTACGTCGCTGGCGGCGGCAAGGCCGACGAGATCGTCGCCCGCATCCTCAAGAAGCCACCGGCCGAGCGATTGAAGCTGCTGCACGATTCGAAGAATCCGCAGGCGCAGTTCCTCTGGGCGATCCTGCGCGACAGCTTCCACTACGCGGCGGTGCACCTGGCCGACATCGCCGACAGCGCGCGCGACATCGACTTCGCGATGCGCTGGGGCTTCGGAACGAGCCAGGGCCCGTTCGAGCTCTGGCAGCAGGCCGGATGGGCACAGGTCGCGCAATGGGTCAAGGAAGACATCGACGCCGGCCGGGCGCTCAGCAGCGCGCCGCTGCCGCCGTGGGTCTTCGAGGGGCCGAGCGGCGGCGTGCACCGGCCCGAAGGATCGTGGAGCGCGGCACACGCCCGCTTCGTCGCGCCCAGCACCTTGCCGGTCTACCGGCGCCAGCTGTTTCGCGAAAGCGTCTACGGCGCCGACGCGACGCCGCCTCTGAAGGCGGGCACCGAGGTCTTCAAGAACGACGAGGCTCGCGTCTGGTCGCTCGACGGCGCGGTGCTGATCGCGAGCATCACGGCCAAGCTGCACCTGATCAGCCCGGGCGTCGTCGAAGGGCTGCTGAAGGCGGTCGAGCTTGCCGAGCAGTCGTACCAGGGCCTCGTGATCTGGTCGCCCGACGACGTCTTCTCGGCCGGCGCCAACCTCGAGGCGCTGATGCCGGTCTTCATGAAGAGCGGCGGCAAGGGGATCCTCCCCGAAGTGAAGAAGCTGCAGGACGCGATGCTGCGCATCCGCTACGCGCAGGTGCCGGTCGTCGCCGCGCTGCGCGGCATCGCCCTCGGCGGCGGCTGCGAGCTGGCCCTGTATTCGTCCAAGCGGGTCGCGGCGATGGAAAGCTACATGGGCTTCGTCGAAGTCGGCGTCGGCCTGCTGCCTGCCGGCGGCGGGCTCGCTTACGTCGCCCGCCGCGCCGCCGAGATGGCGGGGGCCGCCAATGCGAACGCCGACATCCTGAAGTTCCTGACCGACGGCTTCACGAGCGCGGCGATGGCGAAAGTGGGGACGAGCGCGATCGAGAGCAGGAAGCTCGGCTACCTGCTCTGGAGCGACGTCATCGTTCCGCACAAGGACGAGCTGCTCCA
>DAIMIM010000344.1:0-3912 GCA_036722755.1 Caldimonas sp.
CGCCGGCGCGTCGGGCGCTGCGGTCGCCGTCACGGCCAGCGCCGCCGAGCGGCTGCTGCATTTCATGCGCGCCGGCTCGCTGGCGCTCGAGACGCTGCCGCCGCTCTCGCTCTACGTGCACATTCCGTGGTGCCTGAAGAAGTGCCCCTATTGCGACTTCAACTCGCACGCCGTGCGCGGGCCACTCGGCGAGCTGCCGCAGCGGCGCTATGTCGATGCGCTGATCGCCGATCTCGAAGCTTCGCTGCCGCTGGTCTGGGGCAGGCGCATCCACACCATCTTCATCGGCGGCGGCACGCCGAGCCTGTTCGAGCCGGCAGAGATCGAGCGGTTGATCGCGGCGATCCGGGCCCGGCTGCCGCTCGAGCCTGGCTGCGAGATCACGCTCGAGGCCAACCCGGGCAGCTTCGAGCGTGACCGCTTCCGGGCCTTTCGCGCAGCCGGCGTCACGCGCCTGTCGATCGGCGTGCAGAGCTTCGACGACGCCAGCCTCGTCGCGCTCGGCCGCGTCCACGACAGCGCCCAGGCCCGCGCCGCGATCGAGGAAGCGGCGCTGGCCTTCGAGACCTTCAACGTCGATCTCATGTACGCCTTGCCCGGGCAGACGCTGGCCGGCTGCGCGGCCGATCTCGCCACCGCCCTGTCGTTCGAGCCGCCGCATCTCTCCGTCTACCAGCTGACGCTCGAGCCGAACACCTTTTTCGCGACCCATCCGCCGCCGGCCTTGCCCGACGACGATCTCGCATCGTCGATGCTCGATCTCATCACCGAGCGCACGACCGGGCGCGGCCTCGAGCGCTACGAGGTCTCGGCCTATGCGCTGCCGGCGCACCGCGCCAGGCACAACCTCAACTACTGGGAGTTCGGCGACTATCTCGGCATCGGCGCCGGCGCGCACGGCAAGCTGAGCTTCGCGCACCGCGTCGTTCGCCAGGTGCGCCTGCGCGACCCGGCCGCCTACCTCGCCGGCGCCGAAGCCGGCGCGGCGCTGGCATCGGAGAGCGAAGTCGCGCGCGCCGACCTCGCGTTCGAGTTCATGCTCAATGCCCTGCGCCTGCGGGGCGGCTTCGAGATCGCCCGCTTCGGTGAGCGCACCGGGTTGCCGCTGTCGGCGATCGACAAGCCGCTGGACGAAGCCGAGCGGCGCGGTCTGCTCGCACGCGATCTGCAACGTGTGGTTCCGACCGAGCTCGGCTTCGACTTCCTCAACGACCTGCTCGAGCTGTTCCTGCCGGCGCCGCCGGCCCGATGACAGCCGCGACGCGGCAACGTGCATTCGCCTCGAAATGAGGCGGCGAATGTCGCGTCCACGCGTCTTGCCGGGACACGGCCGCTGCTAGACTGGTCCGAAGCTTTTCATCGCTTCGTGCACCCCCAGTCCGATCCCGCTCCCACCGAATCGAACGCGCTCAGCCTCGACGGCGCGTTGCAGTTGCTGGAGCAATCGGGCCACCCGCTGCCCGATCTCGCCACCACCCACAAGGCGCTCTGGCTGCAGGCGGTGATCGACGGGCTCTGCGAGCTGTCGAGCCGGGACCCGCTGACCGGCCTGGCCAACCGCCGCCACTTCGAGCTCACGCTTGCCAGCGAGGTCGATCGCGTCGCCCGGGCCGGCGAGCCGGCGCTGGTTCTCATGATCGACATCGATCACTTCAAGAAGGTCAACGACGCGCACGGCCATCCAGCCGGCGACGTGGTGCTCAAGGCCGTCGCCCAGGTGCTGCAGGAATGCATCCGGCCGATGGACACCGTGGCGCGGTTCGGCGGCGAAGAGTTCTCGATGATCCTGCCCAACTGTGCGCCGTCGTTCGCGCAGGCGGTCGCCGAGCGCATCCGCATCCGTGTGCAGAGCATGACGATCGCGATCGCGCCGGGCAGCGACGTGCGGGCCACCGTGTCGATCGGCGGCGCGTTCGCGCCGCAATGGGTGCGCTCCTCGCCCCTGCTGTGGGTCGAGCGCGCCGACCAGCAGCTCTATCGCGCCAAGCAGCAGGGCCGCAACCGCGCCTGCCTCGAGCAGCCGGCCGTCTCGCTGGTCAGCCCCGAGGAGAAGGGCTTGCTCTTCGGCACGTCGCAGTTCTCGGATTTCGCATGAATGGAAAGATCCTCGCGGTCACGAGCGGCAAAGGCGGCGTCGGCAAGACCTTCGTCGCCGCCAATCTGGCTGCCGCGCTGGCGGCGCGCGGCGAGAACGTGCTGGTCCTCGACGCCGATCTCGGCCTGGCCAATCTCGACGTGGTGCTGAACCTGCATCCGAAGATCACGCTGCACGACGTCTTCACCGAAAAGGCAACGCTCGAGCAAGCGATCCTGCCGGCGCCGGGCGGCTTTTCGGTGCTGCTCGCGGGTTCTGGACTGGTCGAGTACTCGCGCCTGACACCGCAGGTTCGCGAGCAGCTCGTCGACATCATCGAGAAGGTGAGGCCGCGCTTCGACCGCATCCTGCTCGACACCGGCGCCGGCATCTCCGACGTCGTGCTGCACGCGGTCTCGCTCGCCGACGACGTGCTCGTCATCGTCACGCCCGAGCCGACTTCGATGACGGACGCCTACGCGACGATCAAGGTGCTCGCGATGCTGCAGGGCCGCCGCCACATCCGCCTGGTCGTCAACCAGGTCAGCTCGCCGGGCGAAGGGCGGACGATCCGCAACCAGCTTCAACTCGTCGTCGACCGGTTCGTCCGGCCGCAGCTGATGAGCCAGGGCGTGACCGAGGCGTTGACGCTCGAGTTGCTGGGCGAGATCGCGATCGACGTCGCCGTTCGCGAAGCGGTGCAGAAGCGCAAGCTCCTGCTCGTCAACATGCCGGGCTGCCCGGCGGCCGTGGCCGTCAGCGCGATCGCGACGAAGATGACGGGCTGAGCGGCTCGGCGCGCAGCAGCACGATCACGGCGCCGTGGCCGCCATCGGCGGGGCGCGCATGGGTGAAGGCGAGCACGGCCCGGTGCTGCACCAGCCAGGTTTTCACTTTTCCCTTCAGCACCGGTTCGCGGCCGGGCGAGCCGAGGCCCTTGCCGTGAACGACGCGCACGCAGCGGTGCTCCAGGCGCGCTGACTCGCGCAGGAAGGACGCGAGGCGCTCGCGCGCCGCGTCGCTGCGCAGGCCGTGCAGATCGAGCTCGCCTTGCAGCGCCCAGACGCCGCGCCGGAGCTTGCGCACCACGTCCATGCCGATCCCGCGACGCCGGAACGAGAGCGCGTCGTCGGTGTCGAGCAGGGTCTCGACGTCGAATGCGTCGGAGATGGCTTCGACGAGCACCGCCTTGTCGTCGCGCTCGCGCTGGCGCGCCGCAGGCGGCGGACGGGGCAGCACGGGAGGCGCATGGGCGGGCTTACGCAACGGCAGGACCGTTCCGACCTCGGTCGCGAAGAGGAAGCGTTCCCGGCGCTCGGCTTTCGCATGCGCGCGCTCTGCGTCGACGCGCTCGCGCTCGGCAGCCTGCGCCGCCGCGACCTCTCGCTGCTGCGCCGCCCAGGCCGCACGGATCGACGCGAGTCCCTGCAACGGGTCGGCCTTGACGGGGCGGCTGGTCACGGCAAAGCGTCCGCTTTGCTCACAGCAGCCCACGCTCGGCGAACGAGACGACGGCGCCGTGACCGACGACGAGGTGATCGAGAACGCGGACGTCGATCAGCGCCAGCGCGCTTTTCAGCGTCTGGGTGAGGTACTCGTCGGCGCGCGACGGTTCGGCCGCGCCCGACGGATGGTTGTGCGCCAGGATCACCGCCGCGGCGTGCAGATCGAGCGACCGCTTCACGACCTCGCGCGGATAGACACTCGGGTAACGACCTAAAGCGGTCGGGAGAGGGCGCGGAGGTTGTTCCCTTCCGGATTGAGGGCCAGTTGCCAAGCCAGGAGAGGGAATCGAAAGATGCGGCATAGGGAGGCGCCGCCGCGAGGCCCGACCCGGG
>DAIMIM010000345.1:0-3908 GCA_036722755.1 Caldimonas sp.
CACGTCAGCGGCTGGCAGCTCGTTCTCGAGCCGACGGCCGCCGCGGCGGCCGCGCAAAGGCACGCGGCGAGCAAGTCGGCGAAGAAGGCGGCGGCCGCGGCGGCGCCTGGCCCGGCGAAGAGCGCGGCCCCGGAAGTGAAGGTGCTGGACTTTTCGCTGGACGAGGTGCGCGAGGCGCGGCTCGTCCCGGTGATCGATTTCAAGGGGCGCCGGTCTGCCCCGCAAGGAGCGGCGGCTCACGACGCGCGCACGCAGGACGAGATGGACGGAGGTCGGATTCAATGAACCGTGAACTGTTGATGCTGGTGGACGCGATCTCGCGCGAGAAGAGCGTCGACCTCGAGATCGTTTTCCAGGCGGTCGAGGCAGCGCTCGCGTCGGCGTCGAAGAAGCTGCAAGGCGGCGAGGTCGACATCCGCGTGTCGGTCGACCGCGAGACCGGGCAGTACGAAACGTTTCGCCGTTGGCACGTCGTTCCGGACGAGGCCGGCCTGCAGCTGCCCGACTCCGAAGTCCTGCACTTCGAGGCCGTCGAGCAGATCGCCGACATCGAGGTCGACGACTACATCGAAGAGCAGATCGAGTCCGTCTCGATCGGCCGGATCGGTGCGCAGGCGGCCAAGCAGGTCATCCTGCAGAAGATCCGCGACGCCGAGCGCGAGCAGCTGCTCACCGATTTCCTCTCGCGCGGCGAGAAGATCTTCGTCGGTACCGTCAAGCGCCTCGACAAGGGCGACATCGTCGTCGAGTCGGGCCGCATCGAGGGGCGCCTGCGCCGCTCGGAAATGATCCCGAAGGAAAACCTGCGCACCGGCGACCGCGTGCGCGCCTACATCGCCGAGGTCGACCCGACGCTGCGCGGGCCGCAGATCATCCTGTCGCGCTCGTCGCCGGGCTTCATGATGGAGCTCTTCAAGCAGGAAGTGCCCGAGATGGACCAGGGCCTGCTGGAGATCAAGTCGTGCGCCCGCGATCCGGGCTCGCGCGCCAAGATCGCTGTCGTCTCGCACGACCGGCGGGTCGATCCGATCGGCACCTGCGTCGGCGTGCGCGGCTCGCGCGTCAACGCCGTCACCAACGAGCTCGCCGGCGAGCGCGTCGACATCGTGCTGTGGTCGGAAGACCCGGCGCAGTTCGTGATCGGCGCGCTGGCGCCGGCCAATGTGCAGTCGATCGTCGTCGATGAAGAGCGGCACGCGATGGACGTGGTGGTCGACGAGGAAAACCTCGCCATCGCGATCGGCCGCGGCGGCCAGAACGTGCGCCTCGCCTCCGAGATGACTGGCTGGCGCATCAACATCATGACGGCCGAGGAATCGGCGTCGAAGCAGGCCAACGAGTCCGACTCGGTGAGGAAGCTCTTCGTCGACAAGCTCGACGTCGATGCCGAGGTCGCCGACATCCTCATCGCCGAGGGCTTCTCGAGCCTCGAGGAAGTGGCCTACGTGCCGATGCAGGAAATGCTCGAGATCGAGAGCTTCGACGAAGACACCGTCAACGAGTTGCGCACCCGTGCCAAGGACGCGCTGCTGACGATCGAGCTCTCCAAGGCCGAGCGCGGCAGCGAGGTCTCGCAGGATCTCGCCGACTTCGACGGCCTGACGCCCGAGATCATCAAGCGGCTCGAAGCCGGCGGCGTGCACACCCGGGACGACCTGGGTGACCTCGCGGTCGACGAGATGATGGAAATGACGCGGGTCGACGCCGACACGGCGAAGGACTTGATCATGAAGGCGCGCGCGCACTGGTTCGCGGCCGAAACAGAAGCCGCGGCGACGCAAGAAGCCGCAACGCAAGGATAAGCAACCCTATGGCATCGACAACCGTCGCCCAACTCGCAGCCGAGCTGAATCGCCCCGCTGCGGCGCTGCTCGAGCAGCTGCAGTCGGCCGGCGTCAGCAAGGCCTCCTCCGACGACTCTCTCAGCGAGAGCGACAAGGCGCGCCTGCTCGATCACCTGCGCACCTCGCATGGCACCGTGCCGAGCGCCGAGCGCAAGAAGATCACGCTGACGCGCAAGTCGACGAGCGAGATCAAGCAGGCCGACTCGAGCGGCAAGGCACGGACGATCCAGGTCGAAGTCCGCAAGAAGCGCACGTTCGTGAAGCGCGATGAAGCGCCGGCGCCCGTCGAGGATGCCGAAGCCGCCGAGTCTCGCGAAGCCGAGCTGGCGCGCCGCGAGGAAGTGGCGCAAGCCGAGGCCGAGCAGCTTCGTGTCCAGGAAGAGGAGCTGAAGGAGCAGCAACGCGTTCGCGAGGCGCAGGAGCGCGCCGAACGCGAGGCTGCCGAAGCGCGGGCCCGCGAGGTCGCCGAGCGCCTGGCCGCCGAAGCGGCGGTTGCCGCCGCTGCGCCGCCCGTCAAGGCCGCGAAGGGCGCGAAGGCCGAAGTCGTCGAAGCCAAGGTCGAGGAGGCGAAGGCACCCGCCGAGCCCGTCAAGCCTGCGCTGCGCGTGGTCAAGGCCGGCACGATCGAGAACGAGGAAAAGCAGCGCGCCGCCGACCTGGCCAAGCGCCGCAAGGCCGCCGAAGACGAGGCCGCCGCCATTCGCACGATGATGAACGCACCGAAGAAGGTGCTCGTCGCGAAGAAGCCCGAAGAAGTCAAGCCGGCCGATGCGGCCAAGGAAGCCATCAAGGGCACCATCCACAAGAAGGCGGGCGCGCCCGGCGTTGCGGCGCCCGGCGTCGCCAAGCCAGGCGACAAGAAGTCGATCAAGTCGGAAAAGCTGTCCTCGAGCTGGGCCGACGACGCCGCGAAGAAGCGCGCCCTCAAGGCCGCGCCGCGTGGCGCGCCCGGTGCCGGTCGCGCCGGCTGGCGGGCGCCGCGCGCCGGTCGCCGCGGCGACCGCAATGACGGCGCGCCGAGCTCGTTCGTGGCGCCGGCCGAGTTCCAGGCGCAGGAAGTCCACATCCCGGAGACGATCAGCGTCGCTGACCTCGCGCACAAGATCTCGGTGAAGGCCTCCGAGGTCATCAAGCAACTGATGAAGCTGGGCCAGATGGTCACCATCAACCAGCAGCTCGACCAGGAGACGGCGATGATCGTCGTCGAGGAAATGGGCCACACCGCGATGGCGGCCAAGCTCGACGATCCCGACGCCTTCCTCGAAGAAGAAAGCGAAGCCGATTCGGAGCACGAGTCGCTGCCGCGGGCACCGGTCGTCACCGTCATGGGCCACGTCGACCACGGCAAGACCTCGCTGCTCGACTACATCCGCACCAGCCGCGTCGCGGCCGGCGAAGCGGGCGGCATCACGCAGCACATTGGCGCCTATCACGTCGAGACGCCGCGCGGCATGATCACCTTCCTCGACACGCCGGGCCACGCCGCCTTCACGGCGATGCGCGCGCGCGGCGCCAAGGCGACCGACATCGTCATCCTCGTCGTCGCTGCCGACGACGGCGTGATGCCGCAGACCAAGGAAGCGATCTCGCATGCCAAGGCTGCGGGCGTACCGATCGTTGTGGCAATGAACAAGATCGACAAGCCCGAGGCCAACATCGAGCGACTGAAGTCGGAGCTCGTCGCCGAGCAGGTCGTGCCCGAAGACTTCGGCGGCGATTCGCCGTTCATCGGCGTCTCGGCGAAGACCGGCCAGGGCATCGACACGCTGCTCGAGCAGGTCTTGCTGCAGGCAGAAGTGCTCGAGCTCAAGGCGCCGAAAGACGCGATGGCCAAGGGCATCGTCATCGAGGCACAGCTCGACAAGGGCCGCGGCCCGGTCGCGACGGTGCTGGTGCAGAGCGGAACGCTCAAGCGCGGCGACGTCGTGCTGGCAGGCTCGAGCTTCGGGCGGGTCCGCGCCATGCTCGACGAGGATGGCAAGCCGGTGCTCGAAGCCGGCCCGTCGATCCCGGTCGAGATCCAGGGCCTGACCGAAGTGCCGCAGGCCGGCGACGAGTTCATGG
>DAIMIM010000346.1:0-3901 GCA_036722755.1 Caldimonas sp.
AAGACGGCGCTGAGCCCGCAAGCGGCTTGGCCGTTTCCGACCGGAAGCAAGCCCTGAGAGAGCGACGGGCGCATCTGCGCCCGTCGATCAAACCCGGCCACGGCCGGGTTTTTTATTTTCAGGAGCGCGCGTCCCTCAGGGCATGATCTGCGTGTCCGCGAAACCGTGCGCAGCGACGAGCGGCATCATTCCCGAGTGGGTTTCGACGATCCGCTCGGCGGCGGCCAGGGCCTGCTCGAGGTCACGCGTCCGCTGTCGGCTCGACTCGGTATCCGACAGCGCCTTGCGCTGGGCGTCGAGCTCTTTTTTCAGGGCTTCGATCTGCTTCTTGGCTTGCAGCGTCTGTTGTTGCGAGAAGAGACGGCCCTGGTCGCTCTTGTGCAGCCGTTGCGCCGCCGCAAGAAGCTTTCTTCCGTACCACCAGCGGCAAGCGGCCCAGGTGGCGGCGGACGCGATCACGAGGCCGATGACCAGCACGATCGCAATGGTGAAGCCTTGGCGCATGTCCATGCTGTGGCGCTTCGGATGATCCGGGGAGAACTTGAGCCGGGCGTGGTTCAGGTGGCGACGAGCGTGCGATCCAGCACATGATTCTGGCCGCCCCGGCTGGCGATCTTCAATGCGCCCAGCCGGTTGCCGAGCCTGGCGCAACGCTCGAGCGCCCAGCCTCGCTCGAGACCGTAGAGAAGAGCGGCACGGAAGGCGTCACCGCAGCCGGTCGGATCGACCACCTCCGTGGCGTCGACTCCCTCCACATGGCTGCGCGTGCCGCCTTGCCACAGGTCGCATCCTTCGGCAGCCAGTGTCACGACGACGCCGCGCAGGTGCGATCTCGACATCGCTTCGAGCGACAGGCCGGTGCGTTCGCAAAGCATCCGCGCCTCGTAGTCGTTGACCGTCACCCAGCTGGCCTGGTCCATGAAATGGCGCAGTTCGGCGCCGTCGAACATCGGCAGGCCCTGTCCGGGATCGAAGATGAACGGCACCTTGGCTGCTGCCAGGTCGGCGGCGTGGCGCAGCATCGCCGCGCGTCCATCGGGCGCGATGATGGCGATGGCCAGATCGTCGCGTTTCGGAATGTCGATCTCGTGCGCCGACTGCATCGCCCCCGGATGGAACGCAGTGATCTGGTTGTTGTCTTGGTCCGTGATGATGAATGCCTGCGCCGTATAGGCGTCCGGATCCACGCGCACGTGGTCCGTGACGATGCCCCAGCCGCGCAGTCGCTCGACGTAGTCGGCGCCGTCGCTGCCGACCGAGGCGAGAACGATGGCCGTGCCGCCGAGCTTGGCGAGGTTGTAGGCGATGTTGCCGGCGCACCCGCCGAATTCGCGCCGCAAGGTCGGCACGAGAAACGAGACGTTGAGGATGTGCAACTGCTGCGGCGCGATCTGCTCCGCAAAGCGGCCGGGGAAATTGGCGATGCTGTCGAACGCGAGCGATCCGCAGATCAGGGTTGCCATGCAAGCTCCGAAGATGGCGCTGCGCGGCGCCGGGGTTCAGGGATAGAAGATCTCGACCGTGTAGCCGGCGATGCGGGCGCCGCCGGCCCCGAGCATGAGCTGCAACGCCGTTTCGCCGCCGGGTTGCAGCAGGGCGGACGCACCGAAGTCGCGCGGCGCCAGTGCGCGCCGCGCGACGAGCCGCCCGTTGCCGTCGGTGAGCGTCAGGTCGATCGACGGCAGCGCCAGCACGGCCGCGCTGTGGCTGCGCAGCGTGACCGAGAGGATGAAGGCGTCGACGCCGGCGGCTCGGGTGAGATCGGTATGCTCGACCGACACGTCGTCGATGTTGCGTGGCGCATCGATGCTGCAGCCGACCGCCTTGCACCACGCGACGAGGACCGGCTGCGTGGCCGGCCAGCGCACGGCCACCGTGTCGCGCGCGTGGTGCACGACCTGCAACGCCAGACCGAGGGCGGCGGCAGCGCACAGCGCCATCAAGGCGAGCCGGGCCGGCCTGCTTCGCCATCGCGCGCGTCGTTCGGCGCGGCGCAGGAAGTCAGGCTGTTGCGTCGTGCTTTCGAGCGGCAGGTCGGCCGAGCTGGTGGTCGGCGAATCGATCAGCGTCGGGTCGATCGCCGACGGGCCCTCGGCGAAAAGGTCGGAATCGAAGCGGGCGTCTGAAAACTCGAGCCGGTCACGTTCGTTGACCTGGACCACAGACGCCCGGTCGACTTCGGCGCCCCGCTTTCGAAAGAGGTGCGCATCGATCGGATCGAGAGGCTCGCCGAGCTCGAGCGGAGCGGTGAGGGGGCCTTTGTCGTCGTCTTCGTCTTCATCTTCGTCGCGCTCACGGTCTTCGGCCGGCTCGCGCACCGTGGGTGCCGCGAATCCTTCGTTGCCGGACACGGCCTCGGCTCGCCCGTCTGTCGCGAGCGGCGGTTCGCGACCGAGATCGAAGAGGCCCTCGAGGGCGTTGAAGACGGCGTCGCAGCGTCCGCAGCGAACCCAGCCTTCGGACACCTTGAGTTGATCCTGCACGACGCGGAACACCGTTCCGCACGAGTTGCAGCGCGTCGCCAGACTCATCTGCAAATCATGCCACGTGGTGTCGTGCCGGCAACTCGCCGGTCATCAGGATCCAGCCGTCGTCGAGCGCCGCGACGCGAAGCACGAGCCATGGCGCATACGCGTCGGCGAGCTCGCCGGCCTGGCTCTCGAGGATGCCGGACAGGACAAGCATCGCACCGGCGTCGAGATGCGACACAAGAGCCGGTGCGAGCAACTTGAGCGGCGTTGCCAGGATGTTGGCGACGACCAGCGCGTAGCGCCCCGCCACGTCGTCGACATGGCTCGCCTGGATGCGCACGTCGTTGGCTGCCGCGTTGGCACGGGTCGTCTCGACAGCCACGGGGTCGATGTCGACGGCGCTGACGGCTCCCGCGCCGAGCATCGCCGCGGCGATCGCGAGGACGCCCGAGCCGCAACCGTAGTCGAGGACCTGCGGCCACGGCGACGCGGCGGTCCGAGCGGCGCCGGCCATCCAGCGCAGGCACATGCGCGTCGTCGGATGGGTGCCGGTGCCGAACGCCATTCCCGGGTCGAGGCGGATTACGCGCGTTGCGCCTGGCGGCACGGCGGACCAGCTCGGCACGATCCAGAAGCCGGGCTCGATCTCGCTCGGACCGAACTGGGCCTGGGTCAGGCGGACCCAGTCGAGATCGTCGACGACGGCGATGCGTTCGATGTGGATGCCAGCGCCGGCGGCGCCGGCGATCGCCTGCGTGGCGGCGACGGTGGCTTGCTCTTCGGCGGCGAACAGCGCCGTGATCCGTGCGCGCAGCCAGTGCCCGGTCGCACCGGTGCCCGGCTCGTCGAACACGGCGCGCTCGTCGGCGCTGCCGGCGTCGGCATCCTCGACCGTGACGGACAGTGCGCCGAACGCGGCGTCGAGCAGGGTCGAGATCGCTTCGACCGAGTCGGCCGGAGCCAGCAACGTGAGCGCATGCACCTGGCCCGCCTCAGCGCTTGTGCTGATCGAGCCAGCCTTCCAGATAGTGGATGCTCGTGCCGCCCTCGATGAACTTGGCGTCGACCATGAGCTCGCGGTGCAAAGGAATATTGGTCTGGATGCCTTCGACGACCGTCTCCGACAGGGCGGTGCGCATGCGCGCCAGGGCTTGCTCGCGGCTGTCGGCGTGGACGATGATCTTGCCGATCATCGAGTCGTAGTTCGGCGGCACGACATAGTTCGTGTAGGCGTGCGAGTCGACCCGAACGCCCGGGCCGCCGGGCGGGTGCCACATCGTCACCCGGCCGGGCGACGGCGTGAATTTGTAGGGATCCTCGGCGTTGATGCGGCACTCGATCGCATGGCCGCGGCACTGGACGCTGCGCTGCGTCATCGTCAGCTTCTCGTTGGCCGCGATCCGGATCTGCATCTGCACGATGTCGATGCC
>DAIMIM010000347.1:0-3887 GCA_036722755.1 Caldimonas sp.
GCTTTCGACGATCGCCGACATTCGAACGTCAAGATCGAATGTCGCAGACTAGTCTGAAGCGGAAGTAGGGTAGAGCCGGGGCGACCAGCAGCAAGCAGACTCTCCGTCGCTTCCCCGCGTTGTCGCACATCAAAGCAAGTGCGATTGCGCAGGGCCTAGCAAGTCCTGCGTAATCGCCAAAGCAAGACACGGCGCTCCGTCACGGGAGGTATTGCGGCTTCGCCGCAGCCATCTTGATTCGTTGCCAGCGAGCCGAAGAACGCCTGCCAGCATAGTTGACGTCGGAGGAGCGACATCCGGCAGCCCCGTCGTCGCTGCATACGATTGCAGTGATGCGCGTATGACGATCGCGAAGAGGCGTTGCCGACTTTTCGCTCAAACACCTTCCGTCCATTCCACTTGCGCCCCCAACGCATTCAGGTTGTCGACAAACCCCGGATGCGCTCGTCGGATCGGTAGCGCGTTCAGGATGGTCGAGCGGCCGTCGATGCTGGCGGCGAGCATGAAGAGGGCGATGGCGACGCGGATGATGTAGGGGCTCGCGACGGTGGCCGGCGCCAGCGCCTTGCCGCCGTGCACGACGAGGCGGTGCGGGTCGCACAGCGTCGCGTCGGCGCCGAACTTGCCGAGCTCGGCGCTCCAGCCGAGCGCTCCTTCGTAGACCTTGTTCCAGAACAGCACCGAGCCTTCGGCGCGCACGCCCAAGGCCATGAAGATCGGCAGCAGGTCGGCCGGCACATAGGGCCACGGGGCGGCCTCCACCTTCTGCATGAGCTGGGCCGTGAGCGTGGGCCGGATCTTCAGTTGCGCGCCGCTCACGTGCGCCCGGCTGAAGCCGTCGCTTCGATGTTCGAGCTCGACGCCGAACTTCGCGAAGGTGCGGTCGAGGAGCGGGAACTGCGCCGATGCGCCGTTGCGCACGGCCACGTCGCCGCCGGTGATCGCGCTCAGCGCGAGAAAGGTGGCCACCTCGTGGAAGTCGTCGGCGAAGGTATATTCGGCGCCGCCGAGCTCGCCCATGCCCACGCCCTCCACGTGCAGCAGCGAACTGCCGTTGCCGGCGATGCGCGCGCCCATCAGGCCGAGGAAGGTGCAGAACTCCTGCACGTGCGGCTCGCAGGCGGCATTGACGAGGCGCGAGCGCCCGTGCGCGGCCGCCGCGCAGAGCACGAAGTTCTCGGTGGTGGTGACCGATGCGTAGTCGAGCCAATGGTCGCTGGCGGCGAAGGGGCGGGGCGCGCGGATCGTCGTCGCGCCGCGCTCGAGCTCGACTTCGGCGCCGAAGGCGAGAAAGACGTCGATGTGCGGATCGATCTCGCGCACGCCGAGCGTGCAGCCGGTGTGCTCGTCGTCCAGCCGGGCGCGGCCGAAGCGCTGCAAGAGGGCCGGCACCAGCATGATCGACGAGCGCATGCCGCTGGGCAGGCGCACGCCGTGGTCCGAGAGGCCGCTGCCGTGTTGCAGCTTCAGCGTGCCACTCGCGAAGTCGATCTCGACGGAGGAGCCGAGCTCGCGAAAGAACGCGAGGAGCTTGCGTACGTCGGTGATGTCGGGCACCCGGTGCAGCACGACGGGCTCGCCGGTGAGCAGGGTGGCGCACAGGATCGGCAGCACCGCGTTCTTGTTGGCCGAAGGGCGGACGTTGCCCCGCAACGGGCGGCCGCCGTGCACGATCAGATGGCTCATGAGACGAAGACCGGAAGTGGCAAGGCGCAGCCAGTCTCTCGGGCGCCAGTGAAACCGCAATGAAGTCCGTGAAGAGAGACGATGAAGCGCGGGGTCGCCGCGAAGACGGATCGCCCGCTGCCAATTCGCCTGCCTGTCGCCCCGGGATTGCCCGTCTCGACTGCGAAAAGGCCAAGGCCCAAACTGCCGGCAGCCATGCCCCGTCTGCTTTCGCGATTCGATGCCAGCCGATGAGCGCGATCCGCCTCGAATCGGTCAGCAAGCACTACGGCCAGGCCAAGGCCGTCGACCGCATCAGCTTCGCCACGGCCTCCGGCAGGCTCGTCGTCCTGCTCGGGCCCTCGGGCTGCGGCAAGTCGACCACGCTGCGCATGATCGCCGGGCTCGACACGCCGTCCGAAGGCCGCATCCTCATCGACGAGCGCGACGTCACGCACATCGCGCCGGCAGAGCGGCGCATCTCGATGGTCTTCCAGTCGTACGCGCTGTTCCCGCACCTGAGCGTCGGCGAGAACATCCTGTTCGGCGTGAAGGTCAGGAAGGAACCAGCCGCGGATCACCAGGCGCGCCTGAAGCGCGTCGCCGATCTGCTCGGCCTGAGCGCGCTGCTCGATCGCAAGCCCTCGCAACTCTCCGGCGGCCAGCAGCAACGCGTGGCGCTCGGCCGCGCGATCATTGCCGAGACCAAGGTCTGCCTGATGGACGAGCCGCTCTCGAACCTCGACGCCCAGCTGCGCCAGGAGATGCGCCGCGAGATCCGCACCTTGCAGCAAAAGCTCGGCATGACGATGATCTACGTCACGCACGACCAGACCGAGGCGATGAGCATGGCCGATCAGGTCGTGCTGCTCAACGCCGGCCGCATCGAGCAGGACGCGCCGCCGGCCGAGCTGTATGCCAGGCCCGCATCGGTGTTCGCGGCGCGCTTCATCGGCACGCCGCCGATGAACATCGTCGCGGCGCCTGGCAAGCCGGGGCTGAAGCTCGGCGTGCGGCCGGAGCACGTGCGCCTGGTCGAGAGCGGCGGCGTCGCGGCCATCGTGCAGAGCGCCGAGTATCTCGGCGCCGACACGGTTGTCACATGCACGACATCCGGCGACCCGACATTGGCCGAATCGCTCGCCGCCCGTCTGCCGGGCCGCCACGAGCTGCCCGAAGGCGCGCGCGTTCGCCTCGGCTGGGCGGCCGCCGACACCCACTATTTCGATGCCGCGACCGGCCAGCGCCAGGGCAGCATCGTTCCCGTTCCCGTTTGATCGACAAGAGGAGACAGAGATGAACAACGCATTTCGGATGGCCCTTGCCGCCACCGCCGCCATCGTCGTGAGCCTTCCCGCCGCGGCGCAGAAAGTCACCGAGGTCAACTTCTACTACCCCGTCGCCGTCGGCGGCCCGGTGACGAAGACGATCGACCAGATGGCGGCCGATTTCGGCAAGGAGAACCCCGACATCAAGGTCAACCCGATCTATTCGGGCACCTACCAGGAAAGCATCGTCAAGGTGCTGACGGCGACCAAGAGCGGCAAGCCGCCGCAGCTCGCCGTGCTGCTCTCGACCGACATGTTCTCGCTCATCGACGAAGAAGCGATCGTGCCGATCGACGACGTCGCGAAAAGCGCCGACGACAGGAAGTGGCTCGACGGTTTCTACAAGAGCTTCATGCTGAACAGCCGCACCGGCGGCAAGACCTGGGGCATTCCGTTCCAGCGCTCGACCATCGTCCTCTACTGGAACAAGGATGCCTTCAAGGAAGCCGGGCTCGATCCGGAGAAGGGCCCGGCCAGCTGGGACCAGATGGTCGAGTTCGCGAAGAAGCTCACCAAGACCGACGCCAACGGCAACGTCACGCAGTGGGGCGTGAAGATTCCGTCCTCGGGCTTCCCGTACTGGCTGTTCCAGGGCCTGACCACGCCGAACGACGCGGTCCTCATGAACGACGCCGGCACCGAGACCTATTTCGACAAGCCCGCCGTCATCGAGGCGCTGCAGTACTGGGTCGATCTCTCGGCCAAGCACAAGGTGATGCCGTCCGGCGTGATCGAGTGGGGCACGACGCCGAAGGACTTCTTCGAGAAGAAGGCGGCGATGATCTGGACCACCACCGGCAACCTCACCAACATCCGCGCCAATGCCGGCTTTCCGTTCGGCGTGGCGATGCTGCCGGCGAAGAAGCACTTCGGCAGCCCGACCGGCGGCGGCAA
>DAIMIM010000348.1:0-3848 GCA_036722755.1 Caldimonas sp.
ATCCTCAACGTCGTCAACAACCAGTGGGCGATCTCGACCTTCCAGGCGATCGCCGGCGGCGAGGCCACGACCTTCGCAGCGCGCGGCGTCGGCTGCGGCATCGCCTCGCTGCGCGTCGACGGCAACGACTTCCTCGCCGTGCTGGCGGCGTCGAGATGGGCGGCCGAGCGCGCCCGCAGCAACCTCGGGCCGACCTTGATCGAATGGGTGACCTACCGCGCGGCGGCGCATTCGACCTCGGACGATCCGTCGAAGTACCGGCCGGCCGACGACTGGTCGCACTACCCGCTCGGCGATCCGGTGGCACGGCTCAAGCAGCACCTGATCGCGATCGGCGTCTGGTCCGAGCAGCAGCACGAAGCCGCGCAAAAGGAGCTCGAAGCCGAGGTCGCGGCGGCGCAGAAGGAAGCGGAGCGCTACGGCACGCTGACCGGCGGCCACACGCCGCCGCTGGCGACGATGTTCGAGGATGTCTACAAGGACATGCCGCCGCATCTGCACGATCAGTTGCGTCAGGCCAGCGCATGAGCACGCCGACGCTAACGCTCGTGGCCGAGCCGGCGCCCGGCACGGCGAGCCCGCCTGCGCCGGCCGCCGGCACTCGGCCGATGACCATGATCCAGGCGCTCCGATCGGCGATGGACGTCATGCTCGAACGCGATCCCGACGTCGTCGTCTTCGGCCAGGACGTCGGCTACTTCGGCGGCGTGTTTCGCTGCACCGAGGGGCTGCAGGCGAAGTACGGCAAGTCGCGCGTGTTCGACGCGCCGATCTCCGAAGGCGGCATCGTCGGCGCGGCGGTGGGGATGGGCGCCTACGGCCTGCGGCCGGTGGTCGAGATCCAGTTCGCCGATTACTTCTATCCGGCCTCCGACCAGATCGTCTCCGAGGCGGCGCGCCTGCGCTATCGCTCGGCCGGCGACTTCAGCGCGCCGATCACCGTGCGCATGCCGTGCGGCGGCGGCATCTATGGCGGGCAGACGCACAGCCAGAGTCCGGAGGCCCTCTTCACCCACGTCTGCGGCATCCGCACCGTGATGCCGTCGAACCCCTACGACGCCAAGGGCCTGCTGATCGCGTCGATCGAGAACGACGACCCGGTCATCTTTCTCGAGCCCAAGCGCCTCTACAACGGCCCCTTCGACGGCCACCATGACCGGCCGATCGTCTCCTGGTCGAAGCACCCGCTCGGCGAAGTGCCCGAGGGCTACTACACGGTGCCGCTCGACACGGCTTCGGTGTTTCGCCCCGGCAGCGATCTCACGGTGCTGACCTACGGCACGATGGTCTTCGTCTCGGAAGCGGCGGCGCACGAGACCGGCATCGACGCCGAGATCATCGACCTGCGCACGCTCTGGCCGCTCGACTTGCCGGCGATCGTCGCGTCGGTGAAGAAGACCGGCCGCTGCATCGTCGTTCACGAGGCGACGCGCACCAGCGGCTTCGGCGCCGAGCTGGCGGCGCTGGTGCAGGAGCATTGCTTCTATCACCTCGAAGCGCCGATCGAGCGGGTCGCCGGCTGGGACACGCCGTATCCGCATTCGCTCGAGTGGGCCTACTTCCCGGGGCCCGCGAGAGTGGGCGCCGCCATGCAGCGCGCGATGGAGCCATGAAGCAGCGATGAGCACGCACGTCATCAAGATGCCCGACATCGGCGAAGGGATCGCCGAGGTGGAGCTCGTCGCCTGGCACGTCAAGCCCGGCGACGCCGTGACCCCGGATCAGGCGCTGGCCGACGTGATGACCGACAAGGCCAGCGTCGAGATCCCGTCGCCGGTCGCCGGCATCGTGTTGTCGCTCGGCGGCACCGTCGGCCAGACTCTGGCGGTCGGGTCCGAGCTGATTCGCATCGAGGTGGCGGGCGAGAACAGCGCGTCCGACGAGGCACCGTTGGTTCAGTCTCCGGTTGCAGCGCCGGCCGGAGCGACGTTGCCATCGCCAGGCCTCGTCCGGTCGCGCCCCGCACCTGCCGCACATGATCCGTCGACGGTCTTGCTCGACCGCCCGATCGCTTCGCCTTCGGTGCGGCGCCGGGCATCGGAGCTCGATCTGGATCTGCGCGACGTACCCGGCACCGGCCCCGGCGGTCGCATCATGCAGGCCGACCTCGACGGCGCAGTTGCCAATCGAGCCTCGCCCGCCCGCGTCAACGAGCGCTCTTTGCCCACCGGTGTCGCGCGCGAGGATGAACAAGCCATCCCCGTGATCGGCGTGCGGCGCAAGATTGCGCAGAAGATGCAGGAGTCGAAGCGCCGCATTCCGCATTTCACCTACGTCGAGGAGATCGACGTCACCGAGCTCGAGGCGCTACGCGCGAGCTTGAACGTCCAGTGGGCCGGCCGGCGCACCAAGCTCACCCTGCTGCCCTTCCTGTTGCGCGCGCTGGTGCGGGCGGTGCGCGAATTCCCGCAGGTCAACGCCCGCTTCGACGACGACGCCGGGATCGTCACGCGCTACGGCGCAGTGCATGCCGGCATTGCCACGCAGACCGAGGTCGGCTTGATGGTGCCGGTGCTGCGCCATGCCGAAGCGCTGGACCTGTGGGCCATGGCAGACGAGGTGTCGCGCCTGGCCGCGGTGGCGCGAAGCGGCAAGATGACACGCAACGAACTCACCGGCTCGACGATCACGATCACCAGCCTGGGCGCGCTCGGCGGCATCGTCTCGACGCCGGTGATCAATCACCCCGAGGTGGCGATCGTCGGCGTCAACCGCATCGTCGAGCGGCCGATGATGCGCTCGGGCGCGGTCGTGCCGCGACTGATGATGAACCTGTCGTCATCGTTCGACCACCGGGTGGTCGACGGCATCGATGCGGCCCGGTTCGTGCAAGCACTGCGCCGCCTCCTGGAGATTCCGGCCACGCTGTTCATCGAATAGGGCGCCACAGCCCGACCGGCGAGTCCGTTGTCGGGCAGCGTTTCGCGCCTGCGATGTTCCCCCCAGCAGCACCGCGTGCACGCCGCGCGGCGCCAGGTCGCAGGCGAGCGTGAGGCCGGTGCGGCAGCTCGTAGGCCGGCGCGAACATCCAGGTTTCTTCGGCACCCATGCGCGCGCTATAGCGCGCCGGCTCGTCTACTTGCCTGCGTAGGCGCCGAATTTCTTCGCGTCCCAGACCAGCCCGATGCGCGTCACGGGGTCGAAGCGACTGCCGGGCTCGACGTCGACCGTCGCGCCGCTCTTCGTGTAGAAGATGACGGAGCCGTCGTCGGACTTGATCTCGCCCGTCGCGTCGGCCAGGTTCTTCTGATACCAGGCACAGACTGTTTCGGGCGAATCCTTGGTGACGATCACGATCGTGACGGGGCTCTGCTTGTCGACCTTTGCGACGTTCGCGGCATAGAACGGCACCGGCGGCTGCGCCCACGCGGTGGCTGCGACGGCTGCGAGGCCGGCAGCGGCGAAGGCCTTGCGATATTTCATGATGTGCTCCTGATCGGTTGTGAGAAAGGATGTGTTCTCCTAACCGGAAAATCGGCCGCTTCCCGCCATTCGTTCGCCATCAGACAGCTCAACCTCGGTTTCGCGCTCGCACTTTCTGCCGCGCTGCCACGCGCTCGTTGGCGGCGAAGCTTCATCACGTCAGTCAAATCCGATGCGTCGAAGCCCGACGACACACTCATCGACAAACGCCCGCACCTTGGTGGACAACAGCCTCGAATGCGGATAGATCACCTGGACCGGCAGCGGCTCCATCTCGAACTCCTCGAGGACACATTCGAGTTTCCCTGACTTCCTGCCCGCTGCCACCTGGTACGAGAGAAACATGCCGAGACCCAATCCATTCATGCACGCGCTCAAGGAACTGTCGATGTCGCTGCAGGTGAGCACGCTGTTGATCGGAGCGA
>DAIMIM010000349.1:0-3841 GCA_036722755.1 Caldimonas sp.
GCCTTGGCCTTGACCTTGTCGACCTGGCCGCTGAAGGTGCTCTGGCCGATCATCTTGTCGCCCTCGGTCGTCACGGCCAGCTTCAGCGATTCGCCATCGGCGGCGTTGACGAGGAAGTTGCGCGTCTTCTGAAAGCCGAGCGGGTACCAGGTCACCTGCGGGCCGAGCCCGCCGGTGAGCGGCGACAGGATGAGCACGGCGACGCGGTGGGTCGCGTCGATGTCCTTCTTGGCCTCGCCGAGCACGACGGTGATCGAGCCTTTTTCGAGCACGCCGACGACGCTGATCATGAAGCTGTTCGGCCCGAGCAGGCCGGCCGCCGAGCCCTCGACGTAAGGCGACGTCGCGCCCCCGCCCTGGCTCGCCACGGTCGAGCCGGTGCTGCCCATCTCGATCGGCGGGAAATTGAAGTGGTGCTGGATGGCGCCGTTCATCAGGTTGGGAAAGATGACGGTGAGTGCGTCTTCCCAGGTCTCGAAGTCGTGCGCGTAGCCCTCGATGCGCCCGTTGAGATGGATCGAGGGCGAGCCCTTCGCGCTCTTCGGGTAGTACAGGATGATCCGCCCGGTGATCTTGTAGTTGTAGCTCCACCAGAGCGCCGGCGCGTCGCCGACGTGCGGCGCCCTGAAGAAGCGTGCATTCATGATGCCTTCGACCGGGCCGACGAACTGCTCGCAGTACATGCCGAACACGGTGCCACTGACGAACGCTCCGAGGTCGGCGAAGATGCTGTAGGCATTGCCCGCCAGCTTCGAGGCGCTGTTCAGGTCTGGCAGGTTCTTCACGGCCTGCTCGGTCGCCAGCGCCAGCCCGGGGCCGGCGCCGAGACCCTTGGCCTTGTTCGAGGCGGTGTCGGAGACGATGTCCTTGGCGAGCCCGATCGACGTATCGAGCACTTTCTTCTTGACATTGAGCAGCGCCGAAATGCCCTTGAACACTTCGGTCACGAAGGCGAGCTGGTGGCAGCCGATGTCGGCGCTCGACATCTGCGAGGTCAGGTCGCGAACGCGCTGCGTTTCGCTGGTCGTGTCGCTGACCGCCGCGGTGACGGCCTCGAGTTTCGGACGCATGGCTTCGAGCAGCGCCGCATCGGACGAGATGGCGCCGATGATCCCCTTGAGCGCGCCTTTGCCGACTTGCGAGCGCAGGTCGGCGACCGCCTTCTTCGCGTCGGCGATCTTTTGCTTCGCCTTGTCCTTGGCCGGCGAATCGACCTGCGCGTCGATCTTCGCCTCGGCCGCCTTGACGCCTTCATCGACGGCCTTGACCGCGTCGACCACGGCGGCATCGGCCTGCGCGCCCAGGTCGCTCGGTTCGACGGCGCGAAAGGTGGCGCTCGCCTTGCCACGGCCATCGGGCGCGATCACGTCGACGCGGTACACGCCCGACTTCGCCGGCGCCGCCGCGACGAGGCTGTAGTTGCCCTTGGCGTCCGGTCGGGACTGGTCGCTGCCGACGACAGTGCCGCCTTCGGCTGTCACCGTCACGGCCACCGTCCGTTCGCCGGCGGCAAGCGTGCGTCCTGAAATCGTGACGCTGTTGTTCGTCTTCGCTCCCGGGCGCGCTGCGCCGGCCGGCTTGCCGGCGAGGACGATGCTCGGCACCACGCCGACGGTGATCGGGAACGGATCGGAATCGCTCGTCGGCGTCGGGCGCTTCGCCGAGGGCGCGTCGGCGGCGAGCGCCGAGACATGCAGGCCCAGGCCGATTGCCGCGATGGCCAGGAGTCTCGGCAGCGTCGCACACCGGCGGCCCGGCGCGCCGATCAGGTGGTCGCAGCTCATAGACGTCGAAGCTCCACGCGTCGGTTGCGGGCCCGGCCTTCGGGCGTGTCGTTGCTGTCCTTCGGCTGCGCGGCGCCATGGCCGTCGGTCTGCAGCCGCCTTGCCGTGATGCCATAGCGCTGCACGAGGGCCGCCTTCACGGCAGCCGAGCGGCGTTTCGAGAGATCGAGATTCGCATCGGCATGGCCGATGCCGTCGGTGTGGCCGTCGACCTGCAGCGTCCACGCCGGGTGCGCCCGCAGAGCGTCGGCGATTTCGAGCAGGACGGGGTCGGACTCGGGGCGGATCGTCGCGCTGGCGAACGCGAAGTAGATGCCGTAGACATCGACCGGCTTGTTCTCGGCGAGCTTGCGCTCGAGCGACATCGTGCTGCCTTTCGGCTCGGGATATTCGATGCGCGTGATGTGCGTCGAGAAGCCCGGCCCCGTCGAGGTGAGGAGGAGCGGCCACTCGGGGTTGTCGAGCACCTGGAACTCGAGCTGCTCGGTCTTGCCGCCCGCGCTCACCGGCCCTTTCGCATGCACGACTGGCAGATCGACCTTGCGGCCGTTGACGAGCACCGCGAGTGTCGAGGGCCCCGTGCCGACGCGGCTCACCGTGCCGACGAAGGGCCGCTCGATCGGCATGCCGAAGACCAGCCTGACCTGGATCAGCGTCAGGCTCGCATGGCCGCTCGTTTTCAGCTCGTCCAGCACGGCGGCCGAGATGCCCGGGGTCGTTCCGGCGAACGATTCCGGGTCGATGCTGTTGTAGCGGTTGCGCATCACCCGAGCATGGCGCTGGTCTTCGGCAAGCACCTTGCGCACGACCCGCAGCTCGCTCGTGGCACCTCCCGGCGCGTCGGGCACTTCAGCCGAGACGACGAAGCGATAGCCGTCCTTGCCGACGCCGATCACGCTGTTGATCGATTCGTAGTCGCCGGCCGGCTCGACCACCGAGCGCACGCTCGTCAGTCCGACGACCAGCGGTATGCGGGGCGGCGCGCTTGCCTCGCCGGCGCTCGCCGACGATGCCGCGGCGGCGAGCAGCAGCGCGGCCAAGCCGCGCGTCTTCAACGCGGAGCCCATGTCAGAGCTTCGGCTGGACGATGTCGAAGACCGCGTGTGCTTTCTTCGCCGTGTCGTCGACACCGGAAAAGACGATCGTCACCAGGTCCTGCCCGGAGCGGATCATGAAGGCCGGCCCGACCTGCGCTGCCTGGTCGCCCAGGCCGGCCAGCGGATCGGTGATGCCTGGCTCGGCGCGATTCATCATGCCCATGGCCCGCATCGCGATCTCGCCGTCACCGCGCTCGATCTTCAGCTCGGCGTAGGGGCTGGGGCCGGCCACTGCGGTGAAGATGCACTTGTCTTGTCCGTTGGCTTTCGCCACCACGGCACCGCCGAGGATGGCGGCCATCTGCTCCGCGGTCACCATCGCGCATGCCTGGGTCGGCTGCGTCGCCGGCGCCGTGATCGGGACGGCGCGGAATTCGGCGGCTGCCGGCGTCACCGGCGGCTCGGGCTTGGAGCATCCGGCGAAGGACGCGAGCAAGGCACACGAGAAAGCGAGGAACGAAATGCGAAGCGCGGGCATGGGGTTCTCCTGGTCGTCTGCACATCGGCGCCCGACAGCGAGCGCAGCTTGATCGGGCATCTCTTCTGTGGTGACGAGAATCCATCGGCAAAGCTGCCATGGCCGGCAAATGACAAAGGGCGCCGCGGCGCCCTCCGGACGGCGGCGACGTTAAGCTCCGGGTCCAGAGCAACCACGACAAGCCGGAGACCCATGCCCGCGTTGAAGTCGCGCATCGATACGCGCTCGGACGATTTCAGGAGCAACGCCGCGTTCCTGCAGCAGCAGGTCGACGATCTGCGCGCCAAGGCAGCACAGATCGCGCTCGGCGGCAACGCCAAGTCGCGCGAGCGCCATGCGGCGCGCGGCAAGCTGCTGCCGCGCGAGCGGGTCGACGGGCTGCTCGATCCGGGCACGCCGTTTCTCGAGATCGGCCAGCTCGCGGCCTACGGCATGTACGACGGCGAGGCGCCGGCGGCCGGCATGATCGCCGGCATCGGCCG
>DAIMIM010000350.1:0-3829 GCA_036722755.1 Caldimonas sp.
GCTGACGCGGGTCGAGCCGGCGACGCTGGCCTCGGGCAAGAAGACGGCCTCGGTCGTCACGCTCGACATCACCGACCAGCAACGCATCCAGCGGCGCAGCGAGCAGTTGCTGCGCGAGATGACGACGATCCTGGAAAGCACGGCCGCCGGCATCGCCTACCTGCGCGAGGGCCGGCTGGTCCGCTGCAACCACCGCTTCGAGGTCATGCTGCGCCTGCCGTCCGGCGGCAGCGTCGGCGCCAGCCTCGCCGAGTTGCTGGCGCGACACCCGAACGCCGAGACGATGGCGGCCGAAGGCAGCAAGGCCCTCGATGCCGATGCCACGTACGAGATCGAGTTCGCGTTCGGCAACGCGGCCGAGGGCGACGCCGCGTCGGTCGAAAGCGAGCTGCGCTGGTATTCGCTCTCGGTGCGCCGGGCCGGCGGCAGCCCCGAATCCGACGAGGCGATCGCCGTCCTCTCCGACGTGACCCGCATGAAGACGCAGCAGGTCCAGCTGGCCTCGCAGGCCGAGGAGCGCGAGATCATGGGCAGCCGTACGCGCGCCATCCTCGATTCGGTGCTGGTCGGCATCGTCACCGTCGGCGCCGCCGGCATCGAATGGATGAACCGTTCGGCGCAGCGCATGTTCGCCGGCGAGCTCGACGACTTCGTTGGCCGGCCGATGTCGCTCGTTGCGACGCCCGAGCCCGACCATCCCTTCCTGCGCACCCACTATCTCGTCGAGCTGGCCGACGGCGATGCGCAGACCTTCGAGTGCCGGGTCCGCAGTCGCGATGGGCGCGAGTTCTGGATCGTCGGCAACGCGGTCGTGACGCCAGGCACCGGCGGCGTGCGCCAGCTCACCTATGCGCTGCTCGACATCGAACGCCGTCGCCAGGCCGAAGCGGCGGTGTTCGAGGCCCAGGCGTCGCTGCGTCGCGTCATCGAGGCGGCGCCGATGGCGATCGCTTTGCTCGATGCGAAGACGCTGGCCGTCGTCCAGGTCAACGAGGTCGCCGCCAGCACGGTCGGCGCGTTGCCGGAAGACCTGCTCGGCACGACGCCCGAGGACATCTTCGGCGCCGAGCGCGGCGCGGTGCGCCGTCTCGACATGGAAGAGGCGCTGCGATCGGGCAGCCTGACCCTGCGCGAGTACCGGTTCGAGCGCGACGGCGAGGCGCGGATCTGGGACGCGCGCTATCTGCCGCTGGCGGCTGAGGCCGGTGCGGCGCCCGACCAACTGCTTCTCGTCGCTACCGATGTCACGGATCAGCGTGCCGCCGACGAGGCGCGTCTCGAGGCGGCGATCGCTCAGCGCGACATGCTCGTCAAGGAAGTGCACCACCGGATCAAGAACAACCTGCAGGGCGTCGCCGGCCTGCTGCAACAGATCGCGCAAAGAAAGCCCGAGGTCGCGGCGGCGATCGACGAGGTCGTGGGCCAGGTCCAGGCGATCGCGCAGGTCCACGGCCTGCAGGTCGGCGCGACCGGGCCGCTGTCGGTCGTCAGCGTGCTGGGGGCGATCACCGCCTCGGTGCAGCGGACGTTCGGTCGATCGATCCGTTGCGACGCCGCGCCCGACGCAGGCGCATGGATGCTTCCCGAGATCGAGTCGATCCCGATCGCGCTGACGGTCAACGAGCTGCTCACCAACGCCGTCAAGCACAGCGGGGCCGGCGCGCCGGGCGACGACATCGTCTGTGCGCTCGAATGCGAGGCCGCCGGTGTGCGCATCTCGATCGCGAGCGCCGGCCTGCTGCCGAAGGGGTTCAGCCTGGCACGCATCCCCAACGGCGTCTCCGGGCTCGGCCTGGTCCGCGCCCTGCTGCCGCGGCGCAGCGCGACCCTTCGCATCGAGCAGGCCGGCGGCCAGGTCGTGGCGACGGTGACACTGCGGGAGCCGGTCGTGGCCCGCACGGCCGGCGCATAAGATCGGCCCTGACGCGCGCCATGGGCGAGTGCGAGACGCAGCCAGCCGAGGACCTGACGTGACGAAGAAAGGAACGATTCTCGTCGTCGACGACAACCGGCTGGTGCTCGCCACCTTGTCCGCCGGCCTTACCCAAGCCGGCTACGACGTGATCGACGCCGACAACGGCGACGACGCGATCCTGCTTGCGCGCGAGCGCAAGCCCGACCTCGCGCTGCTCGACATCCGCATGGAAGGCAAGAGCGGATTCGACGTCGCGCAATACCTGCGCACGCAGTGCCGGATGCCGTTCATGTTCCTTTCCGCGTTCTCCGACGAGGAAACGGTGGCACAGGTCGAGGCGCTCGGCGCGGTCGCCTATCTGGTCAAGCCGCTCGATATCCGGCAGATCGTTCCTGCCGTCGAGGCGGCGTTCGCCAACCTCGACGCCGGCCGCGCCGCCGCGCCGTCGCAGCCGCTGCCGCAGCACGGCGCGGCGCCGGTCGCCGGCACGGCCGATCCCAGCATCGCCATGGCCATCGGCGTGCTGATGCACCGGCATTCGCTCGATCGGCTCGAGGCCATGGAGCGGCTGCGCCGCCTGGCCACGAGCGACCGGCGCAGCCTGCACGACCAGGCGGAAAAGCTGCTCGCCGCGGTCGAGCAGCTGGCAGGCTCCTGACGCCGACCTCGAGGCGGCGCCCGCGTCGGCACCGGCTGTGCTCAGGCCGCGCCGGAACGGTCGGGCAGCGAGAAGTGAAAGAGCGCGCCACGGTCCGGCTCGCCTTCGGCGCGGATCTCGCCGCCATGCAGCCGGACGATCTGCCGCACCGACGCGAGGCCGACGCCGGTTCCCGGAAATTCGCTGGCGCTGTGCAGCCGCTGGAAAACGCCGAACAGGCGATCGACATAGCGCATGTCGAAGCCGGCGCCGTTGTCGCGCACGGTGAAGGTGGCGCGCTCGCTGCCGTGCCGGCGGAACGACACCTGTGCCGAAGGCAGGTTGCCGGTGTATTTCCAGGCGTTGCCGAGCAGGTTCTCGAGCGCCATGCGCAGCAGCGTCGGATCGCCGAAGGCAACCATGCCAGGCTCGATCTCGACCGTCACGACGCGCTCGGGGTGGAGCTTGCGCAGGTCTTCGACGATGGTGGCGGCCAGCAGCGACAGGTCGACCGGGGAGCGGAACACGGGCTGCGCCGCCAGCCGCGACAGCGCCAGCAACGCGTCGATCATGTGGTTCATGCGCCCGGCTGCGCCGAGGACGCGGTCGAGGTGATCGATGCCGACGGGGTCGAGCAGGTGGCCGTAGTCTTCCTTGACGATCCGCGTGAAGCCCTCGACGACGCGGATCGGCGCCCGCAGGTCGTGCGAGACGAGCGTGTGAAAGCCGTCGGACTCGGCGTCTCGCGGGTTCGCCGCGGCCTGATCCGCGGCTGCCTGCGATTCACACAACGTGGTCTTCAGCGAGGCGTGTCGGCGCAGGACAACGACGAGGGCAACGACCGAGGCGACGAGCAGAACGCCGAGAACGATGGCCATCGTCGGTGATTGTAGGGACGGGTCAGGGTTCGGCGCGTTCAAGTCTTGGCCGATCGCGCCGAAAATGCGGTTGCGCCACGCTGCGCTTGTGCACGTGTCCGATCACTTTCTTCCACATGGCTACGCAAGACGAACAACATCGTGAGCCCCCATCCGAATCAGGTGCTTGACGAGGAGGCTTTGCAGCGTCTTCGCGACCTCGACCCGAGCGGCCAGAGCCGGCTCCTGGGCCGCGTCATGCGCGCCTTCGAGAGCTCCGTGGCGCGCCTGGGGCCGCAATTGCGCGAGGCCAGACTTCGCGACGACACGACGGCGATTCGCCACGTCGCGCACACGCTCAAGTCGTCGTCGGCGAGCATCGGCGCGATGCGCCTGTCGAGACTTTGTGCCGAAATCGAG
>DAIMIM010000351.1:0-3821 GCA_036722755.1 Caldimonas sp.
CGCATTGACAGCCGCCCGGCGCTGGTGACCGGAATCGCGCGCGTGAACCGGAGGAAACTCATCGGGCGCGACGCAGCACCAGAACCGCGTTCGTCCCTCCGAAGGCAAACGAGTTGGACACCATCACCTGCGCGGCCAAGCCCTCGCGTGCCAAATTGGAGACGTAGTCCAGGTCGCACTCGGGATCAGGCAACTGCAGGTGCATCGTTGGGAGTGCGACTTCATGCTCCATGGCCAGGAGCGACAGTACGCATTCAAGCGCTCCGGCTGCTCCCAGCAGGTGGCCGTGTATGGCCTTGGTCGCGCTGATCGGGATCTGATCGGCCCGCTCGCCGAACACGGCTCTGATGGCGGCAGTCTCGGTTCGATCGTTGGCGTGGGTACCGGTGCCGTGCGCGTTGATGGCATCTACCTCCTGCCGATCGACGCCAGCGGCGCGCAGAGCGGCGTTCATCGCTGCGGCTTGACCCTCGACGCTGGGGCGCGTGATGTGGCTCGCGTCGTTGGATTGGCCATACCCCATGATTTCGCCGAGGATGTCGGCCCCGCGCGCCTTCGCGCGATCCCAAGGCTCGATGATCAGCATGGCAGCGCCTTCACCTAGAACCATTCCGCTGCGGTTCTTCGA
This sequence comes from Caldimonas sp., assembly GCA_036722755.1. Classification (GTDB taxonomy): domain Bacteria; phylum Pseudomonadota; class Gammaproteobacteria; order Burkholderiales; family Burkholderiaceae_C; genus Schlegelella_A. The sequence goes on from DAIMIM010000351.1 coordinate 629, forward strand.
GAACGGCCGGCAAGACGCTGTGGGGTCCTCGACATCCATGGTGGCCACCGTGTGCAACGCCTCCCAGGCTTTCAGTGAGCCAGGCGACAACGGCGCCTCGGAGCCTCCCGCTATCGCGACATCGAGTTGCCCGCTAGCCACCCGCATCCAGGCCTCGCCGATGGCAACCGTCGACGACGAGCATGCCGTCGAGTACGTCATGTTCGGACCTCGCAGGCCATGCTCGATCCCGATCCAGGCTGCGGCCGCGTTGTGCATGCCCATCAGGATGGTGAACGGCTTGATGCGGTCGGACTGTTCCCCGTAGAGGGTCTGGTATCCGCCGTCCATCGTGAGCGTGCCGCCCATCCCTGTACCGACGAACACGCCAGCACGCGCGCGGTCGACATCCAACAGCGCGCCATGCGCTCCTTGCACGGCCTGGTTCGCGGCGAAAAGGGCGAGCAGGCTGAAGCGGTCCAGCATGCGCGCCTTGCCCGGATCGAAATCAACCACTTCGTTGAAGTTCGCGGTGGCAGCGATGGGTGCGGTCAGCCTGTTCGCAAAGGGGATCGCAAGCCGGTGAACACCGGAACGGCCGGCGCGCGCATTGGCCAGCACCTCTGCCGCGCTGTTTCCCAGAGGCGACACCACACCGATGCCGCTGACCGCGACCCGCCTCATATCGCCTGCAACGCTGGTTCCCCGGGCGGTGCGGGAGCCAACACGACGCCTTGCTTGGCGGTGAGTTCATCGACGTAGCGAACGACATCGCCAAGTGTGGGCAGGTCTACGGGGTCGGATGGCAGCTTGATCTGGAACGCGTCTTCGATGTTCCAGAGCAGTTCGACGGTGCCGAGCGAGTCGATGCCCAGACTTTCCAGGGGAGCGTCGACTGTCAGTCGATCCGACTGGAGCTTGAAGTCCTTCATCAGGATCGCACTCAGGCGCTCGAAGGTCGTTGTCATGTCGATTCCTCTCGTGGGCGATTCAATGGAACTGCGGTGCGCGGGTCGACGCGGGTCGGGATGCCAAGGCGTGTGCAAGAGCAGTCGTATCCGCCAGCTCGGCGATGCGGACTTTCCCGCCCCACCGCGCGCCCTGCGTGAGCAGTCCGGGCCACGCTTGAACCAGTTTCATCAGCGCGGCCGCGCTGCGAGGTCGCATGGCGAGATGGGCAAAGACGGCGGCCAGACGTAGGCGGGGTGCAAACTCGCGGCGCCAAGCGGCCACGTAGCCACGCTGCAACTCGGCTTGGACGGCAGCGTCGGGCACCGCAGGAGTGCCGCGGTGGCCGAGCAGGTGCGAACACAACAGCGCGGCCGACTGCAAGGCCATGCTCATGCCTTCACCCAGAATGGGATGCGCCTCGCCCGCGGCATTGCCGACCCTGAAGATTCCATCCTCAGCATCCAAGCGCACGCCCGGATCCAAGGGCCCCGACGACAACCAGGGCCCGTCACGGATTGCGCCATGCAAGGCCTGTCGAACGCCGGCGCACTCACGCTGCAGCCAGGCTTCGACGGCATCGCTCGCGCGCAGGCCGGGCGCGCCACCGCGCAGTTCGCTCAGGCGATCGCGCCGGATGCAGCAGGCGAGTGTTGTCATCCCGCCGTCGGCCACCACCATGCCGCCATAGCCGCCGTCCAGCGCCAGCACGCTGATCTGGCCCTCGGGCAGCATCGACCCCGAAAAGTTGCCTTTGAAGGCGAACAAGTCGGCGGCGCTACGCGCCTGCCGGCGCTTGGGGCGATCCGACGGCAGGTCTTCCCAGGACCCGTGCGCGTCAACCATCACCGTGGCGCGAAGGCGCAACAGCGCTGCGGACTCCAGCATGCGAACCTCGCAGTGCCAGGCGCCGGCGGTACCCAGGATCGCCTGCACGGCGCAAGGCTGGAAGACAACCGCACCGGCGGCTCGGGCCTGTTCCAGCAGCAAGCTGTCCAGCGTCTCACGGCCGAGGGCGCGGCCCCAGGGATAACGATCGTGGTCGGCTGCCGGCAGTTCGGCCGTCACCGCGCTGTCGCCGCGAAGCAGCGTGACCTGGCGCAATGCCGGGCCCGCACGGGCATCAAAGGTGTCCGCGATTCCCAGTGCCTCAAGCAAGGGCAGGTTGCTGGCCGCGATGCACTCGCCACACACCTTACGGCGCGGAAAGCGCTGCCTTTCGATCAGGGCCACGGACCATCCGGCGCGGGCGAGTTGAATGGCGACAGTCGAGCCCGCCGGACCCGCGCCGACAACGACGGCGTCGAACTGGGTGCGCGATCTCTCCTGCATCATGCGATTTCCGTCCGCCGGGCAATGAAGCAGTGGCTGAACAAGCCGGCGTCAAACTCCCGCGTGTGCCAGGCGTCGCCGGCCCGTGGCCACATGGCGGTGATCTCGTGGTCACGAAAGCCGGCGTGCACGCTCAACACGGCATCCTCGCGGGTCACTGCGTTCGCGCCGATGGCGCCGACGAGATGGCTGCCCGCCAACGGCAACCATGATCGTTTCGGCTCGCAGGCGAAGAAGCGATCGGTACGCGCAGCGACTGCGGCGAGCAGCAGGTCGAGCTGGCCGCCCTCGAAGTGGTGCAGGAACAAGGTGGTGGTGATCAGGTCCCATCGTGGCAACGCCGTGCCCGGCACCTCCTCGTTGGGCCGCGCCGCCCACGCCAGCACATCGACAACTTGTACCTGGGCGGACCACCCCAGTTCGGCGTAGCCCGCCAGGGTCGTGGGGCTGACGATGTCCTGGCGGTCCAGCAGGGTCAGTTGCACGGGCGGCCAGTGCGGCGCCGTGGCGCGTGCGACACCGAGCAGCAAGCTGCCGTCGCCCGCGCCGATCTCCAGGATCCTGGGCGGCAGACAAACACTCCCCGACGACACCAGGTCTTGCCAACCCCGTGCCACGATGGAACGCGTCCCCATGGCGCGGTGAACGCGCACGAGATCGCGTCGCGAGCGCATGGCCGCAGGATCTTCAGGCGCGAGAGTGATCCAGCGTCTCCTCGGCCACGAGCCTCGGCATCTTCACTGCACCTCCAGCAGCGCGCCGTGGCAACTGAATCCGGCCCCGAAAGAGGACAGCCACCACCAGCCGGACGCCGCGCCATCCGCAAGAGCAGCTTCGAGCACGAAATAGACAAAGGCGCTCGACATGTTGCCGTATTCCCGCAGCATGGCCGCGCTGTAGCGCAGATCGCCGGGCTCCAATTCCAGCCGCTTCT
>DAIMIM010000352.1:0-3820 GCA_036722755.1 Caldimonas sp.
TCCGGCGGCTTCACCTTCTTCACCGACCGCGTGCGCGATCGGCTCGGCATCGACTTCACGCGCAGCAACGTGCTCGAGATCGCCGATGGCGCGCTGACCGGCCGCATGGTCGATCAGCCCTGGGGCGACATCTGCGACGGCGACGAGAAGCGCAGGATGCTGCTCGAGACCTGCGCCGTGCTCGGCATCGCGGCGTCGCAAGCGATCGCGGTCGGCGACGGCGCCAACGATCTGCCGATGCTGTCGGTGGCCGGCCTGTCGGTCGCCTACCGCGCGAAGCCGTTGGTCCGCGGCGCCGCGATGGTGGCGATCGACGACGGCGGCCTCGACCGCCTGCTCGAGGTCGTGCGTCCGTAGCCGACGCGCGACGCTCGGCGCTCGCTCAGCCGCCGCTCAGGACCACGATGCCGTCGGCGTCGGCGACCAGCCGGTCACCGGGCCGCACCCAGACGCCCTGGATGCGAACCGTGATGTCGCGCTCGCCGGCGCCGCGCTTTTCCGTCGGCAGCGGCACGAGCGCGAGGGCACGAATGCCGACCGGCGTCGCCGCCAGCTCGGCCATGTCGCGCACCGCGCCGTCGACGACCATGCCGGCCCAGCCGTTCTTCGCCGCCGCCGCGGCGACGTTGCCGCCGACCAGCGCGCGACGCAGCGAACCACCGCCGTCGACGACGAGGACGCGGCCGCGCCCCGGCTCGTCGAACGCGGCCCTGACCATCGAGTTGTCCTCGTGGCACTTGACGGTCGCGACGATGCCGCCAAAGCGCGGCGCGCCGCCGAGATCGCGAAAGACGGGCGGGAGGATGAACAGGCGCGTGCCGAGCTCGGCCATGTGCGCATCGCACAGGTCGCAGGTCGAGAACGTATCGCCGGTTGTCGCCACGTCGACCCTTCGGTTCAGTGTCCGCCCTGCGCGCGCTTCTCGGCCGCGGCGCGGATGGCGTGCAGCGTCGTACGGCTCGTGATGACGTCGGCATCGAGCCGAAGGTGGATGAGCGCCGGCCGGCCGCAGGCAAGCGCCTGGCGCAACGCGGGCTCGAAGGCGGCGGTCGCATCGACCCGGTCCGATGCCCACCAGCCGTAGGCGCGGGCGAGCGCGGCGAAATCGGGGTTGCCGATGTCGCTGCCCGAGACGCGGCCGGGGTACTCGCGCTCCTGGTGCATCCGGATCGTTCCGTACGTGCCGTTGTCGACGACGATGCTGATCAGCCTGCCCTTGCCGGTGCCGGCGCCGTACGAGATCGCCGTCGCCATCTCCTGGCTGGTCATGAGGAAGTCGCCGTCGCCGGCGAGATTGACGACGGTGCGCTGCGGCTGCAGCAACGCCGCAGCGACGGCGGCGGGAAAGCCGTAGCCCATGGCACCCGACGTCGGCGCGAGCTGGGTCCGTCCGGCATGGCGCAGGCCCGGATAACGGTAGTAGCGGTGCAGCCAGCCGCTGAAGTTGCCGGCACCGTTGGCGAGGACGCTGTCTTCGGGGACCAGCCGCGCGATCGTCTTGACGACTTCGGCCATGTCGAGCGGGGCCACCGCAGGCGCAACGAGATTCGCGCCGTAGTCGGCTTGCGCGGCGCGCGTCCACTCGACCCACGGCACGGACGGCGGCGGCTCGAGCGCGGCCAGCGCCGCCGCGGCGCACACCATCGACGATTGCACCGCCAGATCGGCGGCGAAAACGCGCCCGAGCTCTTCGGCGCCGGCATGGATGTGGATCAGCGACTGGGCGGGGCGCGGCGGCTGCAGCAGCGTGTAGCCGCCCGTCGTCATCTCGCCGAGCCTGGGGCCGAGCGCGATGACGAGATCGGCTTCGGCGATACGCGAAGCGAGCTTCGGAGCGATGCCAATGCCGACATCGCCTGCGTAGTTCGGATGGCGGTTGTCGAACGTGTCCTGGAAGCGGAACGCGCAACCGACCGGCAGCTGCCAGCGTTCGGCGAAACGCTCGAGGGATGCGCAAGCCCTGGCTGTCCAGCCGCTGCCGCCGGCGATGACGAAGGGCCGCTTCGCGGCAGCGAGGCGACACTTCAGATCGTCGATGGCGCAGGGGTCTGGCGCCGCGAGCGCAGGCTCGACTCGCGCGGGCGTCGGCGCCGTGGTCATCGCGCGCAGCATGTCTTCGGGCAGGGCCAGGACGACCGGCCCGGGCCGCCCCTGCATGGCCGTGTGGAACGCACGCGCGACGTATTCGCCGATGCGGTCCGCCGCGTGGACTTCGCCGACCCACTTGGCGAAGCCGAGCGTGCCGGGGCCGAACATCTGCCGGTAGTCGACCTCCTGGAACGCCTCGCGATCGCGCTGGTCGCTTGCCACCTGGCCAATCAGCACGAGCATCGGCGTCGAATCCTGGAACGCGGTGTGCAGGCCGATCGCCGCATTGCTGGCGCCAGGCCCGCGTGTGACGAAACAGACGCCCGGGCGGCCGCTGAGCTTGCCTTGCGCTTCGGCCATGAAGCTGGCGCCGCCCTCGTGCCGGCAAGCGACGAAACGGATCCGATCCCGGTGCAGGTAGAAGCCGTCGAGCGCGGCCAGGAAGCTTTCGCCCGGCACGCCGAAGACGGTGTCCACGCCCTGGGCGATCAGCGCTTCGACGAGGGCGTGGCCGGCCGGGCGTGCGAGAGAGTCGGGAGCAGTCATGGTCGAGGTGTTCGAGGAGCCCACAGTGTGCCTGCCTCCGCCTTCGCGGCGATGCCGGTGGCGATCAGGGTTGATCCCGATCTCACAATTCACCGTTTGGTGAATTATCGACGGATGAGCTCGCGCAGCGCCGCCGCGGTCGTCGAATTCCGCTCCCGCGATGCCGACCGCACGCAGCAGGAGATCCTGCGCGCAGCGATGTCGGAGTTCGCCGACCACGGCTTCGGCGGCGCGCGCATCGACGCCATCGCCGAGCGCGCCGGAGTCAACAAGAAGCTCATCTACTACTACTTCGAGGGCAAGGACGCGCTCTTTCTCGCCGTTCTCGAGCAGACCTATGCCGACATCCGCGCCGCCGAGCGAGAGCTTCATCTGGAGGCGATCGAGCCGCTCGAAGCGGTCGAGCGGCTCGTCGCCTTCACCTGGCGGCACTATCTCGCGCACCCCGAGTTCCTGGCGCTCCTCAACAGCGAGAACATGCACCGCGCCGGCCACCTGAAGCGCTCGCGCCGCATCCGCCAGATGAACTCGCCCCTCATCGATGGGCTCGCCCGGGTGCTCGCACGCGGCGAGAAGAGCGGCGCGCTTCGCGCCGGCATCGACCCGATGGAGCTCTACATCTCGATCGCCGGTCTTGCCTACTTCTACCTCTCGAACAAGCACACGCTGGGCGCGATCTTCGGGCGCGACCTGATGGCCGCGCCCGCGCTGGCGCAACGCCTCTCGCACATGACCGACGTGGTGACGAGCTACGTCCGCGCCGCCTGAGCCGAAGGACACGCATGGACGCCATCGATCTCGGCTTCTTCCGCCACCAGGGCCACGTCACCATCAACGGCGTCTTCGCCGGCGACGAGATGGACGCGGTGACGCGCGATCTCGAGCTATGGGGCGAGGCATTCCTCGCCGAGCTGCCGCCCGGACAGCGCGCCTGGTATCTCGACGGCGGCGTCAAGGCACGTGCCGTGCTGCGCAAGCTCGACAATCCGCACGCCCATCGCGACGCCGTCCGCCAGCTCGCGCACGACGCGCGCCTGGTCGGGCACGTCGAATCGATCCTCGGGCCCGGCGTCTCGGTGTACTTCAGCCAGATCTTCTTCAAGCCGCCCGAAGGCGGCGGGCCCAAGCCGGCGCACCAGGACAACTTCTACTTCGGCCCGACCGACATCGAAGGCGTCGTCACCGC
>DAIMIM010000353.1:0-3806 GCA_036722755.1 Caldimonas sp.
CGTGCAGGCGACACCCAAGTCACCAGACCTACAAATTGTGAACTCTCATCCATCGCAACGAGGCCATTTCGATCTGCCAGCACTCCGGCGTCCTCAGGCTATGTGGATGCGCGAAAGCAGCCAATAGGATCCCAGAACCGTGATCGTGCCCGAGAGCGCGTAGACCAGCGCGGAGGCCCGTACCGGCGCTGCCCCGTCGGCTGCCAGAAGCCGGTCGAGGCCGATAAGCACCGGCACTACGATCGAGACGATCGCAATCTGGCCGATCTCGACGCCGATGTTGAAGGCCGCGAGCGCGGGCACGATTGCGCCTCTGGGAAGTCCGAATTCCTGCAAAGCCCCCGCAAATCCGAAGCCGTGAACCAGACCGAAGACAAACGTGACGATCCATCGCCGGTCGACATTGCGCGAGAAGAAGTTCTCCAGCGCGACGAACACGATCGATGCCGCGATCGCGGGCTCGACGATCTCGCTCGGGATCACAACGACATCGAGGGCCGCGAGCGACAAGGTGATCGAGTGCGCAATCGTGAACGCGGTGACGATCTTGATCACCGGCCAGAGCCGAGTTGCCCACAGCACGACCGCCACCAGGAAGGCGACATGATCATAACCCAGGAAGATGTGCTCAACGCCCGTCGCAAGGTATTGGCGCAGTGCGAGCACCAGCGAGGGTGCCGCCGCGGTGAGGACAACGTCGGTGTGGCCAGCGTCTAGCAGCGCCTGGGGAGCGTCCTCGCTAGTCCCTATCAGCACGACCTGACGGGCCGATGGCTCGACGTCGAGCAAAACCTTTGACCGGTAGACGAGATCGCCGCGAACGGCCTTGCACGAGAAGGTTTGTCGCACGATGACACCATCGCCGTCAGGTACGACCGCGGGCCGATGCGGCGTGGCACAGGATGTTGCGTCGGCTCCCATGACGACCGCAAGCCCGGCCACGTAGTCGGAGATCGGCCCGGTTGATCGGCCAAGCCGCTCGGGATCGACGAGACCGGTTTGCTCGTTGAAGATCGCTGTCCCGGTCGCCCGGTCGACGTCGCTGCCCTTGAGCGCAACGTCGACACTGACGGTACCGCCGGGCTCGAGCACGATGCGGGCCGTGGTCAGGTTGACCTGGTGGGCATGCGCAACGAAGATCGATCCCGCCAGGATCAACAGCGCGACGGCCATATGCCTCAATCCGCTCGCGAGCCCATCAACCGTCAGGCTCATGTTGCGGCTCCAACCGCCTTGAGCAGATCGGTAAGGCGCTTGACGTCGTGGTCAGCGACCCTCACGACCGTACCCGCAAGGAGTGCGTACCGGCTGAACCCGTCCCCCGCTGCAGCGCCGACCTCGATCCGTGCAAGCGGCGTCGAGCTGTCGCGCGGATAGAGCAGGACGATCATCGCCGGCAACGCAAGGCCATAGCGCGACAGCTCGCTCGGCGCCGGGTGCTGCAAGATCGTGGCTTCGATCTCGCTCTGGTTGAGGGCATCGAGCGCGGTTCCGATGAGCATCGCGCGGGTCGGATCGGCGACGTGCGCGTCGGCATTGCCGACGTGCGAATGCTGCCCGGCATGGAGGAACCAGCGGCCGGCACTGTCGCGCTCAAAGCGGGTCAGCCTGCCTGCCGTCACGAGCTCGACGACCCAGATATGGTCGATCGATGTCGGAAGCAGCAAGCCCAGGCGCGGTTCCTGGTCGGCCGCATCGGCGCCCGGAATCCGCGCCGCAATCCGGCGCGCCATGTCAGTGACCACCTGCCATTCCGCCCCGACATGGCGCGGCATCAGGTTGACCTTCGCGGATCCGAGGAGCCGAACATATTGGGACGTTCCTGGGGGATTGAGGATTCCGAACTGGGCCGTTGCAACCGGCCTGCCGGCTTCCGAAAGCGAAACCACATAGGCCGGTGGATCGAGGCCGAATTCCCCAAGGCCGGTTGCCCCATACGCGTCGGGATCGAGGCTGCGCACGGCATCGCTGACGTGCATGAAACGCAGCGCGGCTTCCACGTGGGATCCCAGGTCGGCCGCGTAGCCATCGTCCACAGCCGCACCCGCGACCGCCCAGGAGGCGTGGTCCCGGCGGTCGAGCACGAAATGCTCCCGCCCTATCCGGATCTCGACACGCGCGATCACCTGCGGCGCGGCAGCTACGAGCCCTTTTGGCGCGAACCGCACCAGATTGCCGAGCGTCGGCGACTTTCCCGTAAAGATCAGCAGACCGAGCATGACGATGAGTGCGACGGCGGCGGTCGCGGCGGCGAATCCTCGCACGGAGGGTTTCAACGCCGCCTCCACCAGACGGCGACGCCGAGAAGCAGCGTCGAGAGCGGCAGGACCACTTCGAGGATGAGAAACACGTTGCGCATCTGCCGGCTCGTCAGCGTGATCTCGGGTAGGCTATAGGCTGCCGGCCTAATAGTCGGCATGGTGTCGTCGCTCGCGAGCCAGCGCAGCATTCCGACTGCCAGTTCCCCGTTCGACACGAACGGAAAATATTCGTTGGTGGCGAACTTGCTGGTGCCAGCGACCACTAGCCGGAAGGGTTTCGCGCCAGCGCGAGTCGCCGGCCAGGCGCCTTCGAGCGCGACCGCCAGCGCCTGCACGGCCGGCTTGTCACCCGGAGCGGCCCCCTCGCCCGCTTGCGCATCGGCCAAGGACGCGGCAGGCCGGATAAAGCTATCCTGGCTGCTGCTCGCCAGCACGGTTGCTTTCACGTCCGCCGTTGGCCCGGCGATCATGATCGGCCGCACCCGCGGAAAAATCGTCAGCGCGAGCCGGTCGGTGATCGGATGCGGCGGATAGTATGGCACTGCGACCTTGTCGGGGTCCGAGCGAAAATGATTGAGCGGGTCGATCACCATGCCGTCCCCGATCCGCAGGCCGACCGAGCCCAGAAGCTGATCGAGCTCGGGGCTGACGGCCGAACCTACGTCCAGCAGCAGGAGCAGCCGTCCGCCAGATCCTAGGAAATTGGCGAGCACGCTGGCCTCTCCCGCCGCGTAGGCGGTGCGCACCCCGATGTCGGCGACCACCGTACAATCTGCGGGTACTTCGGTGACGGTCGCAAGCACGAGGGGGCGAGCCGTATAGCCGATCTCGGTCAATGCCAATGCCAGGCGGTCGAGCCCGTCCGGTTCACCCACCAGCACGTCCCCTGCGCCGGGCACGTCGTGGCCCTTGAGCGTCTCGACGTGGCTGTAGTGAAAATGCGCCTGCTGCTCGCGAAAGCTCTCGCCGTGTCCGGTGACGAAGCAGACCGTGTCGGTTTGGGATTTCAGCACCCGCAGCGCCGCATACGCGAGCCCGGTGAGATCCGTCGTGTTCTCGATCACGACCCGGCGCTGCTCGGCCTGAAGTACGAACGTGTTGTAGGCATGAACGCCGAAATCCCGCGCCAGCCCGGGCTCCTTGTCGAGATCGACGGCCCGGACGTGGAAGCGCGGGCGATCGCGCGCAGCTACCAGAAGAAGATCCTTTGCACGCAGGGCGCGGTCGTCGCCGTCGTTGTAGAAATACGTAAGCACAAGATCTGTCTGCAAATGGTCGACGACCGCTTCTATCTCCGGTGGCGGGGTGTTGCGTGCCTCGCGGCTAAGATCGAGGTGCACGTCGTGGTGGAACAGAGCGACGTTGGCAGCTATGACAATCGCGACGGCGACGCTCGCGACGACGATATTGGTCAGCCATGTCCCGAACTGTGAGACGCGCAGTCGCAGCGGGAGGCCCATTCCGAGCACGAACAGGACGAGCAGCGCAAGGCACCACGCCGCGAACAGCAGGCTGTTCGAGACCCGTTCACCCCACCAGTTGGCG
>DAIMIM010000354.1:0-3798 GCA_036722755.1 Caldimonas sp.
CGACGATGCGCTCCGGCGGCACGCCGAACTTGGCCGTGACGCCGGCGATGTCGAGGCGCTCGTTGCTCATGGTGTTGATGAGCGTCACGTTGTCGTCGACGAGCTGCGCGAGGTCCTTGTCGCCGGTCGAGATCACGACCTTGAAGCCGCCTTTGGCGGCCATGCTCGCAATGGTGCCGATGGCGTCGTCGGCCTCGATGCCGGGCACCGTGAGCACCGGCCAGCCGAGCAGCCTGACGGCTTCGACGATCGGTTCGATCTGCACGGCCAGGTCGTCGGGCATCGGCGAGCGATTCGCCTTGTAGTCCGGGTACAGGTCGTCGCGAAAAGTCCTGCCTTTGTCGTCGAAGACGCAGGCGCCGTGCATCGCCGGGTACTGCTCGCGCAGCAGCTTCATCATCGAGACGACGCCGCGAATCGCTCCGGTCGGAAAGCCGCTCGACGAGCGCAGGTCGGGAAGCGCGTGGTACGCGCGGTAGAGATAGCTCGAGCCGTCGACGAGCAGCAAAGTCCGGTCCACCATCTCGTCCATTGTGAAGGATGGTCTGCGTCTCAACGCCTAGAATGGCGGACATGAAAACGCTCGCCAGCCTCACCATCGCTGCCGCTGCTGCGACGATGCTCGCGGCAAGCGCCGCGCAGGCCGCAGATCCGGCTCCTCCCGCACCGGCGCGCTCTGCCGAAGCCAAGCTCCAGGCCGACAGCGAGGCCATCGCCGCGTCCGATCGCGCCGCCGAGAAGGCCGCCAACGAGCCCAACGTGAAGCTCACCGTCATCGACGACAGCCGTGCCCGCATCGAGGAGTTGCGCGTGCGCGGCCAGTTGCAGAAAGTGACGGTCCTGCCGAAGGACGGCGCGCCCGGCTACGAGATCATCGTCGGCGGCGACGGCTCGCACGAGCAGGCGTTCAGCGCCGGCCAGGCCGGCTCTCGGGGCGCCAGCGGCAAGCGCGTCTGGAACGTCTTCAGGTTCTGAGCGCGCCGGTCGATTCAGGTCGATGGCGGTCTTCACCGAGGTTTCGTTCGACGAAGCCGCTCGTCTGATCGCCAGTCTCGGCATCGGTGCGCTGACCAGGCTCGCGCCCTGCGCAGGCGGCATCGAGAACACCAACTACTTCGCCGACACCAGCCACGGCCGCTTCGTGCTGACCCTGTTCGAGCGCCTCACTGCCGACGAGCTGCCGTTCTATCTGGGCTTGATGAAGCACCTGGCCGACCGCGGCCTGCCCGTCCCCGGCCCGCACGCCGACGTATCCGGTGCCCTGCTGCTCGCCTGCGCCGGCAAGCCCACGGCCGTGGTCGACCGGTTGCCCGGCGAGCATCACCTCGCGCCCGACGCGGCCGATTGCGCCAGCGTCGGCACGATCCTGGCCGGCCTGCATCTGGCCGCCGCAGACTACGCGATGGCGCAGCCGAACCTGCGCGGGCTCGCGTGGTGGACCGCCACCGTGCCGGCTGTCGTTGCGCACCTGTCGCCGGAGCAGGCCGAGCTGATGCAGGACGAGCTCGCCTGGCAACAGCGCCTCGCCGCGACGCCTGCCTACGCGGCGCTGCCTCGCGGCGCCATCCACGGCGACCTGTTCCGCGACAACGTCATGTTCCAAGGCCTGACGCTGACCGGCGTCTTCGACTTCTATTTCGCCGGCGTCGACACGCTGCTCTTCGACATCGCCGTCGCGCTCAACGACTGGTGCATCGACCTCGAATCCGGCCGCCTCGCCGAAGATCGCGCCGAGGCGCTCGTCGCCGGCTACGAAAGCGTCCGTCCGCTCGAGGCCGGCGAGCTGCGGCTGCTGCCGGCGCTGATGCGCGCTGCGGCGTTCAGGTTCTGGCTCTCGCGCTCCTGGGACGTGCACCTGCCGCGCGACGCGGTCGTGCTGACGGCGCACGATCCAGACCACTTCGAGCGCGTCCTGCGCGAGCGCCGCGAAGCGCCCTGGCACGCCAGGCCGCAGCGTTTTTCGCCATGAAGCTGCACGACGTCGCCGCGCGCCAGGGCTTCATGTGGATCCGGGGCGCGTTCGGCGTGCTGGCCCGCCAGCCGCTCGGATTCGCCGGCCTGTTCACGGCGTGCTTTCTCGCCCTCATGTTCATCGGCATGATTCCGATCGCCGGGCTGATGATGTTCGCGACGATGCCGGTGGCCGCGCTGCTTTTCATGATCGCGACGCGTCGCGCGCTCGACGGCCTGCCGGTATTCCCGGGAACGTTCGCCGAGCTCAAAGGCGCCGGACGCGCGCGCCTGATCGCCCTCCTCAAGCTCGGCCTGGCCTGCGGCGCGGCGATGCTCGCCATCCTCTGGATCGGCGACGCCATCGACGGCGGTGCACTCGAGGCGCTGCAGCAGTACGCCGGATCGACCGAGGAGATCGCCAAGCATCTCGCCGAGCCGACCCTGCAGGCGGGCATGCTCACCCGCCTCTGCCTGATGGCGCTGCTCTCGATTCCCGCATGGCACGCGCCGGCGCTCGTTTTCTGGGGCGACCAGTCGTGGCTGCGCGCCCTCTTCTTCAGCAGCTACGCCTGCTGGCGCAACAAGGGCGCCTTCATCGTCTACGCCTTCGGCTGGATCTCGGTCTGGGTGCTCATGGCTGCCGTGATCGCCATCCTGCTCAGCCTGTTCCAGTCGGCCGCCATGGTGGTGATCGTCTTGCCGCTGACGCTCGCCTTCTGGACCGCCGTGGGCGCCAGCCTCTATTTCACCTTCGCCGACTGCTTCGGGCCCGATGACCCAGCGGCGCCTGCGCCGGTGGCCTGATCGGCCCTGCCCGACAACCCTTCTGGAGGTCTCGATGAAAAAAGTCGCCATCGTCACGGGCGCCGGCAGCGGCATCGGCCGCGCCTCGGCGCTCGCACTCATCGCCGCGGGCTGGCATGTCGCGCTTGCCGGTCGCCGCGCCGATGCGCTACAAGCCACGCGGGAAGCAGCCGGAGCGAACGCCGATCGCGCCCTTGCCGTGCCGACCGATGCGACCGATCCTGCCGCCGTGAAGGCCCTCTTCGCAGCGACGCAATCGGCCTTCGGCCGGCTCGACCTGCTCTTCAACAACGCCGGTTCCGGCGCGCCGGCGATCCCGCTCGAGGACCTGAGCTTCGAGCAGTGGAAAACCGTCGTCGACATCAACCTGACGGCCGTGTTCCTCTGCACGCAGGAAGCGTTCCGGCTGATGAAGGCGCAGTCGCCGCGCGGCGGCCGCATCATCAACAACGGCTCGATCTCGGCGCATTCGCCGCGTCCGCTGAGCGCTCCCTACACCGCGACCAAGCATGGCGTCACCGGCCTCACCAAGTCGACCTCGCTCGACGGCCGCGCCTACGACATCGCCTGCGGCCAGATCGACATCGGCAACGCCGCCACCGAGATGACGCAGCGCATGACCAAAGGCGTGCTGCAGCCGAGCGGCGAACTGGCGGTCGAGCCGCGCATGGACGTGCGCCACGTCGCCGATGCGGTCGTCCATATGGCCAGCTTGCCGCTCGATGCGAACGTCCAATTCATGACGGTGATGGCCACCAAGATGCCCCTGATCGGCCGCGGCTGAGCCGGCGGCGGTGCCGCACACGGGCCTGCGCCGTGACGGATTGCGGCGTCGAAGCGACACGGCTGACGCAAAGTCACCGTTTCCGATGGAGGCTTGGGGTAAAAATCGTTCCATGAAGACGTCGACACTCCAGCGCTCCTGCGGATTCGCTGCCGCTCTGCTCGTCGCGGCCGGCTCGTCCGGCTGCGCTGTCGTCTCCGTCGCCGCGACGGTCGGCAGCGCCGCAGCGTTGAGCGCATTTCCGCCGGCGATTCAAA
>DAIMIM010000355.1:0-3791 GCA_036722755.1 Caldimonas sp.
GTTTTGTTTCGCGTAAAGCTGATTTGGGTGGGGCATTCGCTGCCAACCTCCGCCTAATAATTGATCAAACGCAACCTCGATGAACACCTTATACGGCAATCCGTATAAGTCAGCCGTCTGGCGTGCTCGCCAAAACGATGTCAATTCAGTCTTAGTTTGAAATGCAGGGCCTGCACGCACGCCGTTTCGCGGTTTTGCGTCGTCGGTGCTGATATTGCGGGCGTATTTTCGTTGATAGATTTCCGAGTACGCGGCGCGGAATTGATGCGTGGCATCCATTGGCGAGACAAACCGGTAATCAAACCACTTGGATTGATGAAGTTTGCGCTCTAACTCTAAGTCCTTTCGCGACATCAATTCTGCGCAGAGCCGATTGTCTGCGAGCCGTGCTGTCAGTTTGGCGTGTACAGTAGGCATGGTTTGTCTCAAGCGAGGTTGCTCGCTTCTCCTTTGAGCCTGCGGGGTGCGCTCTATAGTTATAGCGGCGGGGGAGTGGCGTGCGTTTAGTATTTTTCGATCGACCGGCGCGGCATAGAACGGCTGTGCCGCGTCGGCGGCGCCTGGCAGACATGGCTCGGCGGCAGCGTCGACCGGCTGATCCGTCTCGACGGCGGCGTCTACGACGGCCTCTCGGGCGCGCCTGTCGCCGATGCGAGCGGCGCCGTCATCGGCATCGCCACCGCGGCGCTGTCGCGCAGCTACGGCATCGTCGTTCCGGCCGCGACGGTGTCGCGCGTCGTCGCCGCGCTGCTCGCCAACGGCCACGTCGCCAGGCCGTGGCTGGGCATCGGCGCGCAGCCGGTGCCGCTGCCGTCGCCGGCCGCCGACGACACCGGCCTGCTCATCTCGTCGCTCGCACCAAAAGGGCCGGCCGAGCGCGCCGGCTTGCTGATCGGCGACATCGTCGTGCGCGCCGAAGGCGAGGCGGCAGGCGATCTGCACGGGCTGCGGCGCACGCTCTCCTCGCACGTCGGCAAGACGGCGACGCTGTCGATCCTGCGTGGTGGGACACCACGCGATCTGCAGGTCGAGGTCGGCGAATGGCCGACCGAACGGCGCTGCCATTGATGAAGACGCGCATCGCCATCGCCGCCGGATCGCCGCTTGTGCGGGCCGGCCTCGCTGCCGGACTCGCCGCCCGCGACGGCTGCTCGGTGACGCTGATCGCCGAGTCGTGGCAGGCGCTGCGCGAGGCCGACTACGGCGGCGCCGAGGTCGTCGTCGTCGAGCTAGGCGGCGCTGGCGACGCCGAGCCCGCCTCGGCGAGCGACGAGCCGTTCGGTGCCGACGGGCCGCGCATCGTCGTCCTGGTCGATGCGGGCGACGAGCGCATCGGCGAGTGGCTCATCGATGGCTGCTGCGTGCTGCCGCGTGGCGCATCGATCGAGGCGATTGCCGGCGCGGCGCAGGCCGCGCTCGTCGGGCTGGTCGCGACCTCGCCCGCGTTCGCGGCCGACGCCCTGCGCTTCGAGCGCGTCGGCGAACGGCGCGGCGCCAGCGCCGGCGTGCTGACGCCGCGCGAGCGCCAGGTGCTGGTCGAGATGAGCCACGGCCTCGGCAACCGCGAGATCGGCGGCGCGCTCGGCATCTCGGCGCACACCGCGAAATTCCACGTCGCGCAGATCATCGCCAAGCTCGACGCGCAATCGCGCGCGCACGCTGTCGCGAAGGCGCTGCGCGCCGGGCTGGTCGACGTCTAGCAGCGCCGCGCGTCACGCGTCGGCGTCGTCCTCGTCGGCTTCCTCGTCGGTCTCGTCATCGGCCAGGCCTTCGATCGAATCGTCATCGCCACTGATCGATTCGGCCGAGTCGAGCGCATCCTTCGAGCGGGCGATGCGATCGGGGCCGATGTCGGCGCCATCGCGGGCACGGTCGGGGACCGCCGAGGCACGCTCGCCGGTGCCGCCGGAATCGCTGTCGCTGTCGGTATCGACCGGTGTCGCGCCGCCCATCTCGCCTTCTTCGGCATCGGTCTTCAGGCGGGTCGCGCCCTGGATGTCGCTGCCGCTGTCGGAGGTGTCGCTGGGCCCCAGCGTGTCGGCGCTGCGTCCCTTGGCGTGTTGCGGAGCGCGCTCGCCGCCGAGGATGCTGCTTTGTGACATGGGGGCTCCTGATTCGCTTGTCGGTGGGAAGAAGCCATCGTGCAGCAAGCGACGCGCCGCGAGGGTCATCTCCCGGCCACCGTCAGGGTCGGACGCGACGCGGCATGCGCGTGGGAGAAGCCGCGCCGCTCAGACCCGCTCGACGACGATGGCGATGCCCTGGCCGACGCCGATGCACATCGTGCACAGGGCGTAGCGAGCGCCGCTGCGGTGCAGCTGGTTGACGGCGGTCGTCACCAACCGCGCGCCGCTGGCCCCCAGCGGGTGGCCGAGCGCGATGGCGCCGCCGTTGGCGTTGACGCGCGCGTCGTCGTCGGCCAGGCCGAGGTCGCGCAGCACGGCCAGGCCTTGCGCGGCGAAGGCTTCGTTGAGCTCGATGACGTCGATCTGCGAGAGCGCGAGGCCGGTCAGCTCGAGCACCTTCCTGGTCGCCGGCGCCGGACCCATGCCCATGATGCGCGGCGGCACGCCGGCCGTCGCCATGGCGACGACGCGCGCTCGCGGCGTCAAGCCGTGCCGCGCCGCCGCGCGCTCGCTCGCCAGCAGCAGCGCGCAGGCGCCGTCGTTGACGCCCGAGGCATTGCCGGCCGTGACCGTGCCATCGGGCCTGACCACGCCTTTGAGCTTGGCGAGCGACTCGAGGCTGGTGTCGCGCGGGTGCTCGTCTTTCGCGACGACGATCGGATCGCCTTTTTTCTGCGCGATCGTCATCGGCGTGATCTCGGCATCGAAGAAGCCGCTCTTCTGCGCCGCCACCGCCTTTTGCTGCGACGCCAGGGCCATCCGGTCCTGCGCCTCGCGGCCGATCTTGAAGTCGGCGGCGACGTTCTCGGCCGTCTCGGGCATCGAATCGACGCCGTGCATCTCCTTCATCAGCTTGTTGACGAAGCGCCAGCCGATGGTCGTGTCGTAGACCGCGTTCGTGCGCGAGAACGCGCTCTCGGCCTTCGGCATGACGAAGGGCGCGCGGCTCATGCTCTCGACGCCGCCCGCGATCATCAACTCGGCTTCGCCGCCGCGGATCGCCCGCGCCGCCGTGCCGACCGCGTCCATCCCGGAGCCGCAGAGTCGGTTGATGGTCGCGCCGGGCACCTCGATGGGCAGGCCGGCGAGCAGCAGCGCCATGCGCGCGACGTTGCGGTTGTCTTCGCCGGCCTGGTTGGCGCAGCCGTAGAGCACGTCGGCGACCGCGCCCCAGTCGACCTTCGGGTTGCGCTGCATCAGCGCCTTGATCGGGATCGCGCCGAGGTCGTCGGCCCGCACCGAGGCCAGTGCGCCGCCATAGCGGCCGAAGGGCGTGCGGATGGCGTCGCAGATGAAGGCTTGCTGAAGGTCCATGGCGGTTTTCCTTTCGCGCGCTCGGCGCGTGTTCGGTGCGGCGGCGTCAGCGCGGCGGCGCCAGCGGCGCGCCGGTGAGGCGCTGCAATGCGTCGTGATCGAGCCCGTCGGCCATCGCAAGGACGACCAGGCCGCGCGGCGTCACGTCGATCACCGCGAGATCGGTGTAGATCCGCGCGACGCAGCCGACGCCGGTCAGCGGATAGCTGCAACGCTCGACGATTTTCATCTCGCCGGTCTTGGTCGTGTGCTCCATCATCACGTAGGTCTTCTTCGCGCCGAGGGCCAGGTCCATGGCGCCGCCGACGGCGGGAATCGCGTCGGCCGCGCCGGTGTGCCAGTTGGCGAGAT